>DASVHX010000219.1:0-7206 GCA_036382355.1 Bacteroidales bacterium | reverse complement strand
TTTCAGGCAAATATACCATTATAGCCTTCCGCGGATCAAGCAATTGCCAGGCTACTATGAATGGTTCAGCCACCATCAAACCTTTGCCTCTTGCATTCAATGTTTCTCCCGCAGGAATTATATGTGCTCCGGCAATTATTGGACTTGATGGCTCCGAAACAGGAGTTGAATATAAGCTTTACAAGGATGACCTCACAACCGGAATTACTATCGCGGGCACCGGAAACCCAATCAGCTTTGGTTTACAGGCTCCCGGAGATTATACCATTGAGGCTATTGACCTGGTAAGCCGATGCAGTCTCTTTATGACGAGTGCAGTTCCTGCTGGATTGCAGTTCGATTTCTCAGCCACGGAAAGTTGTATTGGCGGACTTACCTATTTCACGCCGCAATTGATTTCACCTGCTGGCAATGTTTTGTCTTCGTTCATGTGGAATTTTGGCGATCCTGCATCGGGATTAGCCAATACATCCACCCTAGGCGAACCTTCCCACAAATATAGTCAGCCCGGCACGTATATCGTTACTTTAGAGTTAAAGGATATAAACCAATGCATCAGTACGAAGTACGGGCAGGCAGTTGTTTCTGCACTTCCCAAACCTGAATTTTCTTACCTGGGAGGCAATTGCGACAGTACATTATCCTTCACAAACCTGACCAACACAAATGACATTAGGATCAGCAAATGGATATGGCAATTTGGTGATGGCAAAAGCGATACAATCATGTCCCCGGCAAGTCCGAATGTAACTCATGTATATCCACATGTTGGCGTATTTTATATGACATTTTCAGTTTTTAACGAGAATGGGTGCATGGCTTCAATTTCTGATACCGTTAGATTGTTCCCTTGTGTGCTTCCAGAATTCCGATCTACCGATACACTAATCTGTCAGTACAAAGCAATTACTTTTACCGATAAAACTTTGTCCGATGGACCTATTGCCAAATGGTACTGGGATTTTGGCGACAATTCTACCATGACTTACTCTTCGCAAAAGTCTGATATAACGCATATTTTCGAAAGCCCGGGGACATTTACGGTAAAATTGGTCACTACCACGCAAATGGTAGGTGGAATGAAAAGCGACTCTATTACTCATCCTGTGACAGTTAATCCAAGCCCGCTTGCAAAATATACCGTTCAGCAGGATGTATGTATGGGAATCCCGGTGAAGTTTACAAACTCCACTATAACTAATGGAACACAAATAACAGGGTACTCATGGATGTTTGGCGACCCAGGAACGCTGGCAGATACAAGTTCTTTAAAACATGCCACTTACCTTTACACACAATCTGGTGATTTTGATGCAGCGCTTGTTGCAAAGAATACCCTTGGTTGTTCGAATATCATATCTCATACCCTTACAGTCCATCCATTACCTGGCGCTGACTTCCAATACAGTGTATCTTGTGCTGGTGTTCAAACGCACTTCACGGATAGCTCCGAAACAGTGAATGCTACAGTACAAGCCTGGAAATGGGATTTTCTGGATTCCACCAGTATTATCGGACGCTCGGGCATAACAAATCCAGACTTCCTTTTCGCATCTGAAGGAAATTTCAAGACGCGGCTAACAATCACAGATAATAATGGTTGTCAGGACACTGTGTTGAAGCAGGTTGTAATACATCCTGTTCCTGTTAATGCCTTTGAGATTAAGGAAGATTACGATAATGTGCAGGGACAGATACAATTAAGCAATGGAACGATCAATGCCACCGGTTACGAATGGGATTTCGGGAACGGATCTACATCCACAGCAGATGAACCAATAATATCCTATGACCGCGATGGGTACTACAAAATTAAGCTTATCTCGTATAATGACTTCCATTGCTCCGACACATTGGAGATGTTTTACAAACTGATGTTTAAGGGATTATATGTTCCAAATGCATTCTCCCCTGGAAACCCGATCAGTGGAAATCTTCTGTTCAAACCTGTGGGAATGAATCTCAAAACATACCGTGTAGAAGTTTATGACTCCTGGGGAAACTTGCTATGGTCATCAACAGTACTCGATGAAATGGGAAGTCCTGTTGAAAGTTGGGATGGAACTTTTAAAGGAAATTTACTGCCACAAGATGTCTATATCTGGAAAATAAAGGCTGTTTTCAATGATGGAACTATTTGGGATTCAAACGAAGCAGGCGATCATACAAATCTTCCTAATAAAACATTTGGAACTGTAACATTATTGCGATGATTTTACGCTACGGTATATTTATACCTCATCTAGAAATAAAATATAGCATGAAACAAAAATGAGTTAATATTTTCACATAAACAGAAATGACAATTCTCAGAGCATAATCTCCTGCAAATGGCTGGACAACTTAAATGACCGCTTTAAAAAAACAACAGATGAAACCTTTTAACACCTTCAGTTCCTTCATCAAAGCCTTTATCCTTATGGGCGCTATTGGTATCACTGGGCTTGTTAAAGCGCAGGATCCATTGTTCACCCAATTTTATAATAATCCATTATACTACAATCCCGGTACCGTTGGACTAAACCCGGGAATGCGTATGCGGTTCAACTACCGCGATCAATGGCCTAACCTTCCAGATGATTTTAAGACCTATAATTTTAGTATAGATATTGCCGAGCGTAGCATGCCAGGCTCTGCCGGCTTAGGATTAATTATTCTTAACGATAATGCAGGAGCCGGAAAGTTGCAAACTTCGTCAGTTGGCTTATCCACTGGCGTAAGGGTTCCTCTGCAGAGAAACATGGTAGCACAGGTTGGCATGACCGTATCGTTTGTACAAAAAATGATTAACTGGAACGAACTGGTTTTTTCCGATCAACTTAATCCGCGTTATGGCAATATCTATCAGACTGCTTTTCAGGCTCCTGATAAATCGAAAGTCACTTATCCAGATTTTGCTGTTGGCGGAGTATACAGGTTTTCGGGAACCAGCTCATCGATTGCCGGAATTCAAGGTACACTTGGGCTGGCAGTTCATCATATATTCAGGCCAAATGAATCGTTCCTGGGATTGAGTGCCCCACTTCCCCGCAAGTTGGTAGTTCATGGTGATTTAGTTCTGGATATCAATCAAAGTTCCAGTAGTTTATACAGGCGGACGACTAATCCCAAATCTTTCAAGTTCAATCCTGGTTTCAATTACGAAAAGCAAGGTGACTTTTCTACTTATTCCGTTGGTGTCAATGTTTTGAAATCCTCTATCTATTCTGGCATCTGGTTCCGAAACCAAACCTTTGATTTTGTAAAATCGAATGATCTTATGTTTGCCTTGGGGCTGTATTTGCCCTTTACTAAGGTAAACCGGATGAAGATTATGTACACTTATGATTTCATACTTACCGAGTTACGGACTGCGGCAGGCTCAGCACATGAGGTTTCGATAGTAATAGATTTTGACGAATTTAAATTGTTTGGTGATCCCAGAAACCTTAGGTCCGGCAGCCGGGGAGGAAGATCCCATAAGGAAATTGAATGCACTCCGTTCTAATTTGTTATTGACTGATCACGAACTATAAGAAATCAGATATCCCCCCAATCTTTATCTGAATAAGAACCCTTCGCAAGTTAATTACTTGCGGGGGTTCTGTTGTTTATGGGAAGTATATTAAACATTAAAACTCATATCCGAAGCGACGGAGTTGCCGTTCATCATCGCGCCAATCCTTGCTTACCTTTACTGTAAGTTCCAGAAAAACCTTGCTGTCAATAAAGGCTTCGATATCCTTTCTTGCTTCGGTTCCGAGCCGTTTAATAGCTGCGCCCTGATGCCCCAGGAGTATTGCCTTCTGCGATTCGCGGGCAACAAAAATGGATGCTGCAATCTTAACAACAGGCTGCTGTTCTTTAAATTCATTTACGATCACTTCGCAGGAATAAGGCACTTCCTTCTGGAACTGAAGGAATATTTTTTCGCGGATAATCTCCGATACAAAAAATCGCAGTGGGCGGTCCGTTAATTCATCCTTTGGGAAATAAGGCGGATTCTCGGGCAACATCCCAATGAGTTTCGTAACAAGTTTGTCAATATTTAACTTTTTAAGCGCTGAAACCGGGAGGATTTCTGCATCCGGTATGACTTCCTGCCAAAAAGCAACCTTTTGGTTGACTTCCTCGTGGCTTGCAAGATCAATTTTATTAATAAGCAGGAGTATTGGTTTCCGGGCTTCTCTGATGCGGTCAACAATGCTTTTGTCAAAGCCTGACTCACCGAGTTCAGTTACATAAAGGAAAACATCGGCATCCTGAAGTGCAGATTCCACGAAATGCATCATCGATTTATGCAACTTATAATGTGGATTTACAATTCCCGGTGTATCGGAATACACAATTTGAAAATCTTCTCCGTTAACGATTCCCATAATCCGATGCCGTGTTGTCTGCGCTTTTGGCGAAATAATGGAAAGTTTTTCACCGCTTAATGCATTCATGAGCGTTGATTTCCCAACATTCGGATTTCCAATTATATTAACAAACCCAGCTCTGTGCGTCATAAAAATATTCATCAAATTGTAATTGGCAAAGAAACAAAATATATCTTTGCACTCCCATATTAGAAATATCGTTCTTTTTGGAGCTTAAATAATCAACACAATTCCGGACAATTGAACATTACTTTAGAAATAATTGCCAGATAAAATATATTGCGGGGTGGAGCAGAGGTAGCTCGTTGGGCTCATAACCCAAAGGTCGTAGGTTCGAATCCTGCCCCCGCTACTACAGAAAAAGCCAATCAATGATTGGCTTTTTTCATTTGTTTACATTCCCCACGGAAAGATGCTTCCAAGCTCATCTCTCCATGGCTTGATTATCTGATTTTCAGCTATCAACAGCCTTTAAGGGAAATATAAAGTATCTTTGCATTATGGGAAATATTCTTGCAATTGTTGGCCGTCCTAACGTCGGAAAATCTACCTTTTTCAACCGGCTCACCGGAACACGCCAGGCTATAGTTGATCCTACAAGCGGTGTAACCCGCGACAGGCACTATGGAAAATCGGACTGGAACGGTATCGAATTTTCGGTGATTGATACCGGAGGTTTCGTGATTGGTGGCGAAGATGAATTTGAAGAAGCTATCGCTAAGCAGGTTCAACTTGCCATCGAAGAAGCCGACGCAATCGCATTTTTAGTCGACGTAACCGAAGGGCCTACACCTATGGACCGGGATGTGGCCGAACTGATCCGCAGATCGGGTAAGAGTGCTTTCCTTGTAGCCAATAAAGTTGATCATTCAGGCCTTATAGCAGCAGCCGCCGAATTTTACAGCCTTGGCCTTGGCGAAATGCATTGTATTTCGTCAATAAATGGCTTTGGCACAGGCGACTTTTTAGATGAAGTAGTTGCCCGTTTCACCAAACAAGATGAAGAGCTGGAAGACGACGAGACTTCCGAATTACCTAGGATTGCTGTAGTCGGCCGCCCGAATGTCGGCAAGTCGTCGTTTGTAAATGCTTTGCTAGGTGACGAGCGCAATATTGTAACATCTATAGCCGGCACTACCCGCGATTCGATACATACACGTTTTAAATCCTTCGGTTTTGACTTTTTGCTGATTGATACCGCAGGCCTTCGCAAGAAAGGCAAGGTTTTCGAAAATATTGAATTTTATTCCACAATGCGTTCTGTACGAGCCATCGAGAACAGCGATGTTTGTTTCGTAATTGTCGATGCCACCGTTGGTTTCGAAGCACAGGACCTGAATATTTTCAGCCTGGCTGAAAAAAACCATAAGGGAGTTGTTATTGTTGTTAATAAATGGGACCTGGTTGAGAAGGAAAATAACACACATAAGGATTTTGAACTGAAAATTCGACAGAAAATTGCTCCCTTCACCGATGTGCCGATTGTGTTTACTTCGGTTCTGACAAAGCAACGTATATTTAAAGCGCTTGAGTCGGCCATTAAAGTGTATGAAAACAGACGTAATCATATACCTACGCGTGTTTTGAATGAAACGCTGCTACCGATTCTTGCGGCTAATCCTCCTCCCACCTCAAAGGGTAAGTTTCCGAAAATAAAATACATAACCCAGATCAAAACGCCATACCCCTCGTTTGTATTCTTTTGCAGTTTACCACAATACGTAAGGGATACATATAAGCGCTATGTCGAGAACCAGATCAGGAAATTATACGAATTTGAAGGCGCTCCGATGGAGATTTATTTTCGTCAAAAATGATCCCGGATTCCACTGCCCCCAGAATTGATAAATGGCTCTGGGCCATCCGCATATATAAAACGCGCACCCTGGCGACTGATGCCTGCAAAGCAGGAAAGATAAAGATCGAAGGTCAGGCAGTAAAACCATCGCGCCAATTAAAATTGATGGAGGTGATAACCATTAGTCAGAGCCCACTTACAAAAACTATTCGTGTTAAAACATTAATCCACAACAGGGTATCAGCTAAACTCGTACCTGAAAATGCAGAGGACCTTACTCCTGCCGAAGAATATGAGAAATTGAAATTAATGCAGGAAGTGAATGGCGAACGCAGGGATCGGGGTATTGGACGACCAACCAAAAAGCAACGCAGGCTCATCGATTTGCTAAAAGACGATAAGGAAACCTGGTAAAGAAAGTAGAAAGTAGAAAGTAGAAAGTAGTCCTTCAGTATGGAGCGATATTTCCCAATAAGAATAACTTAAAAAAGGAAGTTACATAAGGAAAAGTAGAAGGTTCAAATAAAACTGACTTTATACTTTTCACTTTCTACTTTCTACTTTTCACTATTCCACATAAAGTACCAAACCTTTGAGGTATTCGCCTTCGGGATGGTATATACTGATTGGATGATCGGCAGGCTGCGAAAGATGGTGGAGTATTTTCACCTGTCTGCCCACCTGGATAGCAGCTGCCATAATAGCTGATGTAAACATACTCCGGTCAACCGCCTGAGAACAGGAGAAAGTAAAGAGCAATCCTCCCGGCTTTATACGTTGTATTGCTTGTGCATTCAGGTTAATATATCCTCTCATAGCTTTCTGTTTATCAGCATGGTGTTTGGCATAAGCCGGAGGATCAAGAATGATAATCTCGTAAAAATCGTCAGGCATTTCGCCCAGAAATTTTTTAGTGTCCTGCACAAAAGATTTGTGATGCGATATTCCCGGGAAATTGAGTTGGATGTTTTTTTCTGTAAGCGCAATTGCTTTTGCAGAACTATCAACCGAATGCACCAATGCTGCACCAGCCTCAAGTGCATAAAC
>DASVHX010000218.1:0-1606 GCA_036382355.1 Bacteroidales bacterium | reverse complement strand
TCCGGTTTTATCTGACTGCAAAGCGGGCCGAAAAAATCAACGACAACATATACCTATATCCTGGGCAGGTTAGTCCTTTCTCCTTTCTGGGACGCATATATATCAGCAGGCAATACATGGATCATCCGGGGTTAAACAGTATCATTATCCATGAGAATGCCCATATCCGTCAACATCATATCATCGATCTGTTTCTCATGGAACTGCTTTCGAGTTTGTTTTGGTTCAATCCGTTTTTCTTCCTGATCAAAAAGGCTTTGCGTGAGGTGCATGAATACCTTGCCGACAGAGAAGTGATCAACAGTGGAGCTGAACCCATTAATTATCAACAACTGCTTTTCAATGAGGTTTCCGGAAACCCTCAATATATAATCGCCAATAATTTTAATTTAATCACCAAAAAACGCATTATCATGTTAATCAAGAAATCAGATAAAATTGCGGCTCTGCGCATTGGCGTATTGATGCCGGTAATAATGATTGCTGCATTTATAATTGCAGGGATACAAGCCAACAGCCTTATGGCGCAAAATACAAAGCAATCGAAACAGGCAACTGCCGAACCTGCTGCAAAGGTTACAGATCAAATGGTGCCACCACCACCACCACCACCACCACCACCGCCCCCTGCTCCCCAAAAAAAGGAGAAGGCTGGCAAAGTCAAAGATGACTCAGGGAAAGAAGCATATACCATAGTTAAGGTGATGCCTCAATATCCGGGTGGTGAAAAGGCCCGTACGAAATACATGATTGGAGCGGTTAAATATCCAACAGAAGCCAAAGAGAAGGGAATCGAGGGAGTAGTGTATATTTCGTTTATTGTTGAAAAAAATGGCACAATTACGAATGTTAAAGTCGTAAAAGGAATTGGCGGAGGCTGCGACGAAGAAGCATTAAGGGTTACAAAAGAAATGCCTAAATGGCTGCCCGGCAAAAATAAAGGCAAACCTGTGAGAGTTCAAATGACCATACCAATGAAATTTGCCCTGAAATAGAGCAAACCTTAGTAAGTCGGCAAATAGTATGCGATGTTGAGCAATTGATTATTTGTCAGTCAGACGGAGCGTTTCAGATGCATGTTCTTTTTGAAAATATAGTAATCAGGAAGAGAATTTGCTTACAACCCCAGTTATTACCCCTGCCAGGAATCCGGAACCTGGCAGGGTTTTTTATAAAATCAAATCCGTTTCACTGATTTTTCAGACATTTGTTACTTTTGCGGTTCAACAAAAGCTCATGTCCGGTATTTCAGTGGTAATTATAACCTTTAATGAGGAACGCAATATTGCATGCTGCATACAATCGGTGCAGTGTATTGCCGATGATATAGTTGTGGTTGATTCCTTTTCGACTGATAATACAGAAAAAATTTGCGAGTCCTTTGGTGTACGTTTTGTTCAGCATGAATTTAAAGACCATATCGAGCAAAAAAACTGGGCAATTACACAAGCAAAATTTCCTCACATCCTGTCATTAGATGCTGATGAAGCATTGGATGAGAAACTGCAAAATTCAATTATTGAAATAAAAGATACTTGGCCACATGATGGTTATTACATGAACAGGCTAACCAATTATTGTGGCAAATGGATCCATCATTGTGGCT
>DASVHX010000217.1:0-3026 GCA_036382355.1 Bacteroidales bacterium | reverse complement strand
CCTGATCTTTCCCAAATGCTTGTAAGCAGCGGGAGTAACTTCGCGCCCACGAGGAGTTCGCATCAGATATCCTTCCTGTATCAGGAATGGTTCGTAAACTTCTTCTATGGTGCCGGAATCTTCACCAACGGATGTGGCTATGGTAGTGAGACCAACCGGGCCACCCCTGAATTTATCAATAATAGTAAGTAATATACGGTTGTCCATTTCATCCAGCCCGTGCTTATCCACGTTAAGCGCCGAAAGTGCATACTGTGAGATAGCCAGATCGATGGATCCGTTGCCTTTGATCTGTGCGAAATCGCGTACTCGACGCAGCAGTAAATTGGCGATACGGGGAGTTCCACGACTGCGGCGGGCTATTTCGTGTGCTGCTTCATCCGTAATATTTACCTTAAGAATATCTGCCGATCTCAAGAGTATGCGGTGAAGCGTTGCCGCATCGTAATAATTAAGTCGCAGATTGATGCCGAACCGTGAGCGTAGCGGAGCAGTGAGCAGGCCGGAGCGTGTTGTAGCGCCTATAAGCGTAAAAGGATTTAATTTAATCTGCACGCTTCTGGCATTTGGCCCCGATTCAATCATGATATCGATGCGGAAATCTTCCATGGCTGAATACAGGTATTCCTCCACCACAGAGCTCAGTCGATGTATTTCATCAATAAAAAGGACATCGTTCTCTTCGAGATTGGTAAGTAGTCCGGCGAGGTCGCCAGGTTTATCAAGCACCGGTCCTGAAGAAATTTTAATATTTACGCCAAGTTCATTGGCAATGATATAGGAAAGTGTCGTTTTCCCAAGTCCGGGAGGGCCATGCAATAAAACATGATCGAGAGCTTCTCCGCGCTGACGTGCAGCTTCGACGAAAATCTTCAGGTTGCCAACAACATTGTTCTGGCCGGAAAAATTGTCGAAATCGGAAGGCCTGAGTACTTTTTCTACCTCTTTTTCGGCAGGGCTCATTTCCAGGCCCGATGGGTCAAGGTTTTGATTCATGATTACTTATGCTTACCGAAAAATTTGGGTACGGGCAAAGGTAACAAATCCACATTCAAAAAAATATCTATACCTTAGCTAAAAATATTGTAACCCCATTTCACCATGAAAGAAATTATAGTGGCTATTGATTTTTCAAAAGGCTCACTACGCGCCTTACAATATGCCATTCATTTTGCAAACAAAGCAAAATGCAATGTCATGATGGTGTACATTGAGAGCCATAGCGGTCAGGATGTTGCTTTTTCACCCGAATCAGGCGAAATGCGCGACGAATTATTGCGGAACTTTGAAGAACTCGTTGCATCTGTTCGCGCTGATTTAACCGGAGGCAAACTTACCTATAAAATACGCAAAGGCAAGGTTTATCAGGAACTGGCAGCACAGGCCAGGCTGAATAAGGCAGATCTGATTATTTCAGGAACGCATGGGGTTTCAGGATTTGAAGAATTCTGGATTGGTAGTAATGCTTTTCGTATAGTATCGTGCGCACCTTGTCCTGTAATTACTGTTCGCTCCAGTTATAATGTAACCCGGCTTATCAATAATATTGTTATTCCTATTGATCATACGGCCGATACCCTCCAGAAATTGCCGTTGGCTGCTACCCTGGCCAAATTATTTAATGCACAGATTCATATCCTTGCGCTTCATTCGTCGCGGCTCAAATCGCTTCAGACTAAAATTGAAACAACAGTTGTAAAAGTTGAAAAGTACTTGTCGAATTGTGGTGTAGCTTTTAATTCTGAATTCCGTTTTGCCGAAAACCTCACAAATACTACCCTGGAATTTGCCACTGAAGCAGATGCTGACCTTATTATTATTATGACGGAGCAGGAATCATCAGATGCAAACATTCTGCTCGGGCAATTTGCACAACAAATGGTTAACTTTTCACCAGTTCCCATCATGAGTGTTCAACCAAAGGAAGTATTTGTACTGGCATGAACCAGCCATGAGAGAATTTTCAACACTTACGGAAATGACATTATGGCTGCACTCCCGCCAATGGCGGGACCAGCTATGCGACTATAAAAATCAGATTAATATCGCATGAAAAGTATAATTTGCAAAAACACATTTTGTCTTTTCCTCCTCATACTTATTTCTGCGAAGGTTAGTTTTTCCCAGGTTGAGAAAAAAGGAAATGTTGAAATTATTCAGGATGAGCGCATCGGGCGACTGGTGGAGAAGCACAAGGCTTTAAATGAGCGCCAGAGCGATGTTGATGGTTACCGTATCCAGATATTTTTTGATTCCGGAAACAACAGCAAGAAAAAAGCCAGCGATGCCATGCAACGGTTCATGGAAAAATTTCCCGAAACAAAAGCTTATATTTCCTTCAAAGAGCCATACTATCGCGTAAGAGTAGGCAACTTCCGAACCCTCATCGAATCCGAAGGTTTTCTGAAAAAAATCCAACCCGATTATCCTAACGGATTTCCTGTTAAGGAAAAAATTTATTTCCAGGAGATCAACTAATCCGGAATAATTCCTTTCCCATTCCAAACGTTAATATCGTTAAATTACCATTATTCAGGATATTATATTCTCTGGTGCACTTGTATTGAATAAAAGCGTACAAATCGCAGCCAGACGCTTGCATTTCGTCTCTGTTTTCTTTATCTTAGCATTCGATTTAAACAACTTTAATAACAATAATTCGTATGAAGAATATCCTTGCAGCAATTGATTTTTCGGATTGTTCGGTCAATGCGCTGGAACATGCAGTTTCCATCGCTGTTAAAGGGCCATTTGCAGTGCATATGGTATGGGTTAATAATCCAAGTGTTACGAAGACTACTATATACTCGGATGCCTCGTCAGAACTCATTGATGAAGTGAAAAATCAGTTCGAAAAGCTTATTCTTAAATATCAGGCTGAATTTCCGGGAATAAAAATTGATTATATCATTCGTGAAGGCAAGGTTTATCGCGAGATAATAGATGAAGCAAAGGAGTTGGAAAGTTTGGTTATTGTGATGGGTACTCACGGGGCTTCCGGATTCGAACAATTGTGGATAGGAAGC
>DASVHX010000216.1:0-3818 GCA_036382355.1 Bacteroidales bacterium | reverse complement strand
TTTTATCACTGGAAGATTGGAATAAAAGCATGATTGGATAATACGAGCCGTATGAAGGGAGACTTTCACGTACGGTTCCTGGAGCGGCTTGGGCTGAAATGCCTTTGCCTACTCGACTCTTCCCTGCCCAGGTGTGTGCGTAGGCGGGTGACCGACCCAATAAATGAGAACTATGAAACATAAGTTGTAATAGTTTTGTATTAAAGGAGAATGAATAAATATTCATCAGCCAGGTTTTATAAGACTGGAGTAGATGATTTTGGATTTCCTACACATTGGATGGAGTAATTTTATATGTGATTGGTCATCCCGCCTGGCTACAAAAAAGCCAGGCAGGGAAGACCGACCACGGCGAAAAAATAACAAAATAAATTTATTAGAGTGCTGCTTAAAAACTACAACCAACGTTTACCAGAAAATATATATTCACATGAATTATCCCATTTGGGGTTTCTATGGCCGAGGTCTCACAGGTAAGTATATTCGAATGAAATGCTTTTGTTGTGAAGACCTGGCAAGACAGCAAAAAAATTTAAAGATTTTGCTGCTGTTAGGCAGTAAATAAAATTACGCCGGCTGGAAATTTAAAAGCCGTACTTTTTTTATCGCAAGCTTCCACCGAAAACATCGCCATGCAAAATTGTGCTAAGCTAAACTAATATTGAATAACTGTATATTTACTAATCACTTTGCGCATCAAAAATTTATGGCCATTGCTTCCATGTAATTTTTTATTTAAATGCTTGCTTTGCTTGCAATTGATTGTTATAATAAGCTACAATGCTACCTGCCAGAATTATATTTTTGCGCAGCTCAACGGCACACCGCTTAATACAACGGGGTGGAACCTGCAGGGAAACGCACACGTAGCAAATATAACGGGCACGGGGAATTCGGAATTACTTATTTGTTCAGTTACCGGCGCCAGCGGTGCTGTATTTTATAACCAGCCTATTAATCTCTCTATGTGCAGCCGGTGGAAAGCAGAATTCGATTTTCGAATGTTCGACGGGACAGGAGCAGACGGGATCGCCTTTTGTTTCCTGGATGTGCCTCCTTCCGGTTTTGTTACGGGTGGCGGTCTTGGCATACCCAGCACTGCCAATGGATTAAAGATATGCTTCGATACCTGGAATAACTGTATCCCATTCGACCCGAATACTGTGCACGTGGACATGCCCAAGATAGAGATCAGGTGGGGCAGTGGCTACGACGAATGCGTCAATCAGCCAACAAAAGATAATTCAGATGGAGGCATTTCTTTCATACATTCAGCAAATTATAACCATGCTAAAATAACCTATGACAACGGTAGTATACAGGTGTTTGTAAACGACAGCTTATATATAACCGGTTACCAGCAGTTTAATTTTAACGGTTACCTTGGCTTTACTGCCAGCACCGGTGGCTATAGTGATAATCATTCTATAAAGAATGTGATTATTTATACGGAAATGCCACCTTCTTATGCGGGTAGCCCCACGAGTCTTTGTCCCACTGACACTGTCCGGCTTGGAGGTCCTTCTAATCCAACGTATGCTTATACATGGTATCCTTCAACGGGCTTAAGCGATGCATCTGTTTCAGCACCATTATTGCGTGCTACCAACGATTCCAGTGATTCCAGGGTGTATAAGTATTATGTAAAAACCTCATTCAGCAACAAACCGGGGTGTGCTTCGGTAGATAGTGTAGCCATAAAAGTTTATTCCAATCCAAAAGTTCACTTTATTACTCCTGATATTTGCCTGACTGATGCCATCGCACAATTTTCTGATAGCACGTTCACCAACGATAACACAACACTCCCATTTTTATATCAATGGAACTTTGGCGATCCAAATGCGCAGGCAGGTAATCCGAATACATCTTTAGCACAAAATCCCTCTCATTCCTATAGCGCTGCAAGCAATTATTTGGTGGGGTTAAAAGTTACCAATAGCAAAGGTTGCACCGATAGCCTTTCAAAAATATTTACTGTTAATGGTGCAGTGCCCAAAGCGGGGTTCACGGTGAATAATGCAACAAACTTATGTAGTAACCAGGCAGTGGAATTAATCAGTCAGTGCACTGTTGATTTTGGCTCCATCACCAAAGTGCAAATATTTTGGGGAGATACCGCCACGGTATCTTACATTGATGATCATCCATTTCCGGGAAAAATGTATTATCATAATTATCCCAACCCGGTTACAACCAACCCTTCGAGTTACACTATTAGAATGATTGCTTTCTCGGGAATATCATGTGGCAATGAATTAACCAAACAAATAAGTGTGCTGCCCGCACCGCATATTCAATTCAGCCCTATTGCCGCTTTATGCGATAATGGTTTACCGGTTAATATTATACAGGATGCCCAGGTGCCCGGGATGCAAGGTAGCTTTACCTATTTTGGAGGAGGTGTATCAACAGATGGTATGTTCGACCCGCGGAACGCAGGACCAGGTACCGCCAGCATATTATACAAGTTTACGGCCTCAAATAACTGTATTGATTCGGGGTCTGAAACCATAACCATAATTCCTTCGCCAGTAGTAAATGCCGGCCCTGATTTGTATGTGTTGCAAAATGAAAGTACCGTCATTAACGCAACGGCACCGGGCACTGACTTGAAATATAAATGGTTTCCTCCCACCTTTCTTGACTATGATACATTACTAAAACCTGTTTGCACGCCGGCATATGATACCTACTATACACTCACTGTAACCGGGGAAGGTGGTTGTAGAAACAACTCCCAGGTTGCTGTAAAGATATTGCGGAGCCCTCTTATTCCAAATGCATTCAGCCCTAACGGTGATGGAATCAATGATACCTGGGGCATTAAATACCTGGCCTTGTATCCTAATTGCGATGTACGGGTTTTTAATCGTTATGGGCAGTTAATTTTTCATTCTATTGGGTACAACCATCCCTGGGATGGCACCTACAAAGGCCAACTTATGCCCGTGGGAGTCTACTGTTATATCATTGATACCAAACGACAGAAAAATTTATTTACAGGTATTGTTACATTGATGAGATGAACAATAGGCACTTTAGTTCATCAAAGAACGCTACGCTGGAACTGCGGCTTAATAGAATTACTATCGATGAAATTTTGCTGGCTTAGCCCGTATTTTGCCAAGCCCAATGTAAGCTGTAGTTTGGTCATGAAGCGCCTACCTAACGGTGAATGTCAATATATTTGATTGTCTGCCGCAATAAAAAATCTGAATGTCATAAGTCCCCTTAACCAATTTGTAGTTCTCCGTAGTTGTAACAGCTAAGTCAAATAAACTATATTGTCCTGTCAGGAATTGTCCTGGTTTGAGATTGTGATACTTATCTTTCAATTGTTCTTCATTATAAATTTGGGATTCTAGAATTCTTTTATTAGCATATTTCAATACAGATTTTCCCGTCTTTTTATCTGTCAATGAAACTGATGTCCATGCCGGACCGCCAGTTGTTGATTTGGGTTTGTCAAACCTCACCCGCTGGCGCAAGTATGCAGGGCAGATTAAGAGTGTTGGCGTACTTGTGCTTTGTTAGTATCTTAGTTTAATGAGTAACAAATATAAATTTTCCGATCAGGACAAATTATACTTTATAAGCTTTGCAGTAATAAACTGAATTGACCTGCCTACCGCAGGCAGGTGTTTTTGTTCGAAAAGAATATAAAGACATTTTGTTTGATAGCTTTAAACACTGCATTAAAAATAAAGGATTAAAAATTTATGGGTGGTGTATAATGACAAGTCATGTACACATGATAATAGGTACAGACCAGGATAAGATGGAAAATATTCTACGTGATCTAAAACGACATACGT
>DASVHX010000215.1:0-8091 GCA_036382355.1 Bacteroidales bacterium | reverse complement strand
TTTACCACTTTATCCACGGTAACCTGTTGTATAAAATTTTTTGCCATAGCACCATCGCTGGTCGAACCGGCTTTTTTCCCGCATCCTGTAAATGACATCAAGACTGGAATTGCCAGTAAAATCATCCATTTGTTCATATTTCCTTAGTTTAAAAGTTTTCATCAATAGCGCGTCAAAGATAAAAAGCCTGTTGGAATTATACGCATAAAGAAATTTTTTTGGGAATCTCATATTCACGGGCTATAAAAGATATTTACGTTCACATATTCGCTACATTAATAGGCATTGTAACTAATAATTTCCTCCAGTGGTTTGCGGATTTTCGTCCGCAAGGGATAACCGTCCGGAGCATAGCCTGCCGTAATCAATAATCCAATTGTTTTGCCGGCTGGTATTTTTAAAATTTCCTTCACTTTCTTTTCGTCGAACCAGCCGATCATGCAGGTGCCAAGCCCGTCTTCAGCAGCCTGCTGGCAAAAATGAGAGGCTACAATACCAATATCGACCAGTTGCCAGTCGCGCTTTTTCACCTTCATGGCAACGCGGGTAATCAGTTTTGGTTTGTCGATAATAACTACAACAATAACTGGCGCCTGCATTGTAAACTTGTTGAAAGGTACAATCTCCGAAAAGGTAGCTCTAGCCACCTGGCTGAGGATGGGTTCCTGATCAACCAGTATGAATTTCCAAGGTTGGGAATTGCTTGCCGACGGCGCAAGCCGGGCAGCCTCCAGGCAATGGTGGAGTACTTCCCGGCTGACTTTTGCTTCCGAATATTTGCGGACACTTTGCCTGATTTTATATAGTTCTATACTTTTCAAAATGACAAGATTTAAATAAAAGACTGTATTAAAACTGCTATTAGCATACGAATGAGGCCGATATTGAATTAACTTTATACTATTATTTGCGTATTCTAATAACCCAATCCGATGAAAGGGCTAAAATTACAAATTTCGCTGGCTTGTTTCATCCTGATGATGACGGCCAGTTGTCAGTCACAAAACAACAATCCTGTTATGAATACCCAAACATCCGGAACTATGAACCGCCCAGCGGCTGTAGCCGGGCAGTTTTATCCTTCCGATCCGCAGGAATTGAAATCCTTGCTCAGGAAGTATTTTTCAAATGTATCATATACACCCTCCAAGAATGATGTAATGGCCATTATTTCGCCACATGCAGGCTATGTATTTTCGGGGGAAGTGGCTGCCGCCGCGTTTAATCAGCTGGACCCCGACAAAACTTACAATACGATATTCGTGATTGGTTTAAGCCATAGAAATTCCTTTGAAGGTGCTTCGATTTATACCCTTGGAAATTATGAAACACCATTAGGCGAAATAGTTGTTGATTTACCATTGGCGGGAAAACTTGCCTCGGAAAATAAAGTTATGGGTTTCGATCCTGCTTATCAGGGTTCCGAACACAGCATTGAAGTCCAGATGCCGTTCCTGCAATATCATCTTAGAAATCCATTTAAGATTGTGCCGATCCTGCTTGGCACCACCGATACGCATATTTGCAGCAAAGTGGCAAAAGTGCTGGAACCTTATTTTGTTCCCGGTAACCTTTTCGTAATCAGCACCGATTTTTCGCATTATCCTACATACGACGTGGCTAAAAAAGTAGATAAATCCATAGCCGACGCCATCATCACGAACGATCCCGATCGTCTGCTGGCCGCTGTTGAGGCTTGCGGGAATATGCACGAACCCAATCTAGTTACCGGTATCTGTTCCTGGCCAGGCGTATATACCATGCTGGAAATTACACATAACAAGCCTGGAATCCATATTACGCCGCTGATGTACCGCAATTCCGGTGATTCCGAATATGGCGAAAAAGACCGGGTTGTGGGGTACTATGCCCTGTCAGTCACCCGGGAAAATATTGCAGATAATGATGCTTGTACAAGCATGACCGAAACAGACAAGAAATTATTACTTGAGTTGGCAAGGAGTACCATCAGTAGCTACCTCACGACTGGTGAAATACCGGATGCAAAGGATGAAACGCTCCCTGCTTCACTGCGCGAAAAACTTGGCGTATTTGTATCGCTTCATATGGATGGTACACTCAGGGGATGCATCGGACATTTTGAAGGCGATAAACCCTTGTGGTCCATCGTTCAGGAAATGGCAATTTCCTCCTCCACACGTGATTATCGTTTTCAGCCTGTTACTTTGCAGGAATTAAAGCAAATTGACATTGAAATATCTGTACTAACACCTTTGCGGAAAATTTCTTCTGACAAAGAAATTATTCTTGGTAAGCATGGCATCTATATGAGAAAAGGCGATAAAGCCGGCACCTTCCTGCCACAGGTTGCAACCGAAACAGGCTGGACAAAAGAAGAATTTCTCGGACATTGTGCACGCGATAAAGCAGGCATTGGATGGGATGGCTGGAAGGACGCGGAATTGTTTATTTATGAAGCTTGTATTTTTGGGGAAAAATCAAAAAAATAATCAGCCGAAAACCTTATCCGGCCAACATGAATGCTCCCTATGCTGTTGTAACCATCAATCTGTTGGTCATATTGGCCTATTTCTGCTCTTTTTCGCTTGCCCGACTGCATTTCATCCAAATGACAACCCACCGGCGATTGTGGAATGCGGTTCTTTTGGTAGCATTTCTTTCAGCAGGTGTTTTGGGGCTGATACTTGCTGTGCAGGTGAACCAGAAAATCAGTATTTCCGCGACTGATCAATTGTTAGTTTGGCATGTAAATTCAGGTATAGGTTTGTTTATTGTGGCTTTGCTCCATGTATCATGGCATCTTTCCTATTTTACAAATCTTTTGCGGTTCCGGAAGAAATCGGTTGTAAAAAAGCCAGGAATGGATATTGATGAGAAGTTTCCGTTACCCGATAACATAGTGCTAACAAACACTGAACTCTCCGCTCCGAAACAAATAAAGATGGCGCTGATAGCCACTGGAATGTCGTCTATGCTAACGCAGTTGGTTGTTATAAAAGCTATGCTTTCGGTTTTTAACGGCAACGAACTTGTGATTGGTGTGTTGCTGGCCAATTGGATGGTGCTTACAGGCTTAGGTGCATTTGCGGCAAAACGAAAAAACACAATGCTGTTTTCCGGGAATGCGATTACCAGCGGAGTGGTCTTACTTTCGGCGCTGCCAATATGCCTTCTGTTTCTGCTATCACTATTACGCAATATTATTTTTATTCCTGGAAGCATGGCCGGGATATGGGAAATTGCCGGCTTTTCATTCATATTGCTGGCGCCTTTCTGTCTTTGGTCGGGCTATTTTTTCATCCTGCTTTCCATTCACCTTTCGCATGCATTGCAAATAAACTGCAACCAACAAGCTTACCTGTTCGAATCGACAGGAGGCATCCTGGGCGGCGCTGCATTCAGTTTCTTGTTTGTTCAGTATTTCCACCCATTTCAAAGTTTGATTTTGCTTGCACTAATCAATACTGCTTTGATGGCATATGGGTTATCTGGATCACGCAGAAGCCTTTCGCAGTTCATACCGTCATTTGCGCTTTTAATTATTCTTCTTCTTCTGTGGTTTTTAAATATTGACTGGATAGCTACGCAATTACTTTTCCCCCATCAGCAATTGATCGCGCAAAGCGATACACCATATTCCAAGCTGGTGGTTACCCGCACTAGCGACCAATTGAATTTCTTTGCGGATGGTAACCTGCTCTTTGCAACAAACAACACGATAGCCAATGAGGAAACAGTACATTATACGATGCTACAACATCCTTATCCTGAAAATGTGTTGTTAATCGGCGGTGGTATTTCGGGAACGATAAGTGAAATCCTGAAATATCCGGTTCATGCGCTCACTTATCTGGAACTTGATCCTATGCTGCTGCAGCTGGGTCAGAAATATAAGCCTGCCATACGCGACAATCGGCTCCTGGCTTTAAGCGGAGATGCCAGGATTTTCCTCAGGCAAACACACCGGCGCTTTGATGTGGTTATCATCGACCAGCCACCTCCAGTAAGTATGCAGGTAAACCGGTTTTACTCGATCGAATTTTTCAACCTCCTGAAGACAAAACTGACACCGGGATCCGTAATATCACTAAGCATGATGCCAACGCCAGATTATGTTAGTGATGATGCCCTGCAACTCCATGCCGTTATGCGATCTACCTTAAAGCTGGTTTTCAGGAACGTGCTGGTGGTTACCGGCGACAAAAATTACATGCTTGCTTCTGATGCACCGCTAAGAATCGACATCGCAAACCTGATTCAATTACGCAATATACCTACAGATTATGTAAATGCATATTACCTCGACGACCAGTTATTGGCTGAACGCATTCATGCTGTTATGAAACGCATAAGCGTGCATGCTGACATAAATCACGATTTGCGACCTGTGGCTTATTACCTGCAACAAAACTACTGGCTCAGCCATTTTCGCACCAGTCTAATCATTCCGCTGATATTACTGCTCATTTTGTCCTTCTTGCTGCTTTTTCGCATGAGCCCTGTGCAGTCAGGAATATTCATCAGCGGGTTTTCATCTGCCTCCATGGAAGTGATGCTGATATTAACTTCGCAGGTATTGTGTGGATATATTTACAGGACCACCGGTGTTATCATTACCGCATTTATGGCCGGACTTGCGCTGGGCGCGCTGGCCGCAGGGCGAAAGGCATCCCAGTCCAGATACTCCGGCATTATAAGTATCCAGTTTATTGAAGGTCTTTTTCTTTTATTGATCTGTCTCATACTGGTTCCTGCTGAACGCTTAACCGGACATCCTGTTTTAATCGAGGCTGGGATTCCTTTGCTTGTAATGATGCTGTCCTTTCTTACAGGACTTCAATTCGGCAAAGCCACGTATTTGCCCTCAAAAGAATCAGGATCAGGCCTATCGGGACTTTATTCGGCCGATCTGGCAGGGGCAGCTCTGGGCGCCTTGCTTGTAGCCACCTTATTGCTTCCACTTCTTGGTATGAATTGGGTAATGTTGCTTTTGGCTGGATTGAATTTTATATGTGGCTTTATGATGTTGGTACGCCGAAAACAGCAATTGGTGTAGTAATTTTGTAAATAAAACAAGAATCACCGGATATCAGATTAAAACTAATATCACCAATGAGGACAGGTACATGGATAAGCGGGAATTTCTGAAAACAGGAATATTGGGATTTGGTGGTCTGGCCTGTGCGCTTTGCCATTACAATTCTTTTGCGGCAGGAGGTGGATGGTTCCTTGCTCCCGCACAAACCCCAAAACTATGGAAGTGGAGCCGGGAAGCTATTCACTATACAATTACGCCCAGGGGCGTGAAATGTCTGAATTGTCCGAACGAATGCACGCTGAAAAGAGGCGAAACCAGTAAATGCCGAAACCGGATAAACGTGGAGGATAAACTCTTCACCATCGCTTATGGCAATCCCTGCGCTGTGCATGTGGACCCAATGGAAAAGAAACCACTGTTTCACTTTATGCCCGGGAGTATAGTATTCTCCATCGCCACGGCAGGCTGCAATCTTGCTTGCCTGAATTGCCAGAACTGGGAAATCTCCCAATCGAGCCCCAAAAAGACCCAAAATTTCGACCTCATGCCAGCCCGGGTAGTGGAAGAATGCCTCGCCAACCATTGCAAAGCCATTGCCTACACCTATTCCGAACCCACAACATTTTACGAATATGTTTATGATACTGCCCGCCTTGCCCGCGAGCAGAAAATCCTTAATGTATATAAATCATCAGGATATATCAATCAAAAACCTCTCCGGCAACTGTGCCAGTATATTGATGCCGCTAATATCGACCTTAAATCCTTCAGCGATAGTATTTATAAGAGTTTGAATTCCGGCAAACTGCAGCCGGTTCTGGATTCGTTACTGGTTCTGAAAAGCGAAGGCGTATGGCTTGAAATCACCAACCTTTTGATACCAGGATATACTGACAATATGGGAATGATAGCAAGGATGTGCAACTGGCTTGTAAAAAATAATCTCAATGAATGCCCTTTGCATTTCAGCAGATTTACTCCGTTGTATAAATTGACTCAGCTACCGGCAACACCTGTTTCCACACTGGTCCAGGCGCGCAAAATCGCTTTGGATGCGGGGATAAAATTTGTGTATATCGGCAATGTTCCAGGAACTGATTTTGAAAATACACTTTGTCCCGCTTGTAAAAAACTGGTGGTGGAGCGCAAGGGATTCCGCATATTGCAGCAACACCTCAAAGGCAGTGCCTGCGAATACTGTGGGGCAAAAGTAGCTGGCAGGTGGTCATAATAAAGGTATTTCAACAAGGTGTTTTCAACAAATTCCTTTGGCTTCGGCCATTTGCATTATGAGCTGTATAATTTCAGGCTCGCTGAACCTGCTGCGATTGATAATAATATCGTAAAGAAGGTTGCAGCTTTTGTCGCAAAGCACCTTGTCGCGAAAACGGTTGCGCATTTCGTTCTGTTCGCGAATGTATAGTTTCGCCTCGAGATGGGTATATGGCCGCAGGCGCATCATAGCCTCAATCCGCCATTCTTCAGGCGCTTCAAACCGCACATGCAGCGAGCGGCGGATATCGCGGCTCGCTACTACGCCTCCCCTGCCGATGATGATCACATGGCCCGCTAAGGCAAAGGCTCTTATGACATCGAACGTGGTGTTGCGAATTTTTTTGTCTGTTTTGAAACTCCTGGAACTCAGCGCCGATAGAATTTCATCCATAGTACCGCGCTCCTTATCTGTTAGCACCCGCTTTACCAAAGAAGGTTCGAGGTTCAGTTTGCTGGCCGATTGCTCGAGTATCTCTTTATCGATCCAGCGCCATTCTGTTTTTGAACCTGTAAGAATGGCCTTTCGGCTGAGATGCAAAACAAGTTCTTTAGCGATATTTCGCGCTCCGCAGCCACACTCGCGGGAAATTGTAATTACGGGTCCGGGATCAGACTCCCGGGCCAACGATCTTTCAGCCAGTCGCTGGTTCATATAGTTAAGCAGCAGATTAGCCATGGTCAAACGTTTTAAGGGTTTAACTTGATTGCAGAGTCGCTATATAAAGATACTACATCTTCAGATAAAAAGCAACGTCATGCCGTTTCAGAATGCTAATTTCAGGACCCTCCAGCCTTTAAACCAGGTAATTAATTTTTTGAATCCCGGTTCTCAAAAACAGACGATTATCCAACTATATTATGTTTCCTCTTTATGGCGCGAGGAAGTCTGCAGGGATGCTGGTGGAATGATAGAATATGGTTTGGTGAAAACTCCGGGTATTTTGAATTTAGTCCTTTGCAACTCTTTTTTCACGCTGCTTTCGTCAGAAGAATCTATTGACAGAACTAAAAGACTAAATTTGACAGTTTCCTGAATATATAAAAAAGTGCGGCTTATTGGCCGCACTTCAAAACAAACAACAAAACCAGATAATCCTTGATCATGCTCTCACACAATCATCATTTAACACAACATGAAAGATTGTTAAACTTTAAATTTTTTGTTAACCACAACAAACAATTTACAGACACAAAAATAATATCTAAATACCAACTCTACTGTTAACGAATACTAACAAACGTTAATTTTTGTTAAACCAGTTCGTTGCGCTTGCTCAGCCCGATTAACTTTGCGCCAATGAATCGAAAAATTATCATCATAAGTTCTATTGTAACATTGGCTGTAGTAACGCTTATTGGAATACAGGTCTATTGGATACAGAATGCTCTTAATCTGAAAGAAGCCAATTTCCGCAGAAGTGTGGATGAAGCTATTACACGTGTCATTTACAAACTCGAACGTATTGAGATAGCAAAGCAACTAAAGAAAAACCAGAAAGGCACTATTTTACTGCATTCCATGGACTCGTTAAATATGCTAATGTACGACCAGATGCTGGTTTCGCAGAAAAAAATCTTTAAAAAAACGCTTAATTCTCAGTTAAAAATATTGAATGAAACACATGCCCAGTCGCATGAGCAATCTACAAAAGACCATCCAAACAAAGGCGATTCGAACCTGATTACGATTACTGATATTCAACAGGAAGATAAAATCCATCGCGGATCGCAGGCAAAAACTTACGATGATTGGGCGAAAAAAGATAGTTTATTAGCTCCGGAATTCCTGCCCAGCA
>DASVHX010000214.1:0-3353 GCA_036382355.1 Bacteroidales bacterium | reverse complement strand
GGGAAAACACCCTTAATTACAGCCATGTTTTTAATAAACATTCTATCAATGCAGTTGCAGGGTATACCATGCAAAATTCCAATTCAGAAACTTTAAAAGTTAGTGGAGAGAATATACTCAGGGACGGGAAAGATTTCTGGTACCTGCAACCGGCCTATCTCACTGAAAATGCAGTGAACGGTTTGTCAAACAATGTAGATGCGAATCTGAATTACTCGATGATATCATATCTTTTCAGAGCCAATTATGTTTATGACTCTAAATATATCCTCACTGCAACTTTTCGTCGCGATGGTTCATCAAAATTTTCTACTCAAAACAGATATAGCAATTTCCCATCATTTGCTGTTGGCTGGAATGTTTCGCAAGAAGATTTCATAAAAAACATGCCGGTAATTACCAACCTTAAACTGCGCGGAAGCTGGGGTAAGATCGGGAATGAAAAAATTTCATATAGCAGCAGGTACTCATTAACTTCAAACCTCCAGGCTGTATTTGGCAATCCGGATGTTTCTTATCCCGGGGTTTCGTATGATAAAAACGGAAATCCCGATCTGAAATGGGAGACTACCACACAAACGGATGCAGGAATTGAGGTAGGTGTGCTGGATAACAGGCTTACCGGCGAATTTGATTATTACCGTCGTGTTACTGATGACATCCTTGTGGAACTTTCTACACCGGGTCTCGTAGGTAACGGTCAGGGGCAGAAAGTTTTTTATAATGCCGCACAGGTATTGAACAGAGGTTTTGAGGCCAGTATCAACTGGAAAGAAAAAATAGGTGATTTCACTTATGGCATTGGCATACTTGGATCAACCATTCATAACGAAGTGCTGAATATCGGCGGGAACAGCGGTGTAGATTCTATTTTGTATGGTGGCAGTGTGAATGGCATATTTGTAACGCAAAGCCGGAAAGGACTTCCTATCGGCGCTTTCTATGGGTATAGAACCGCTGGAATTTTCCAGAACCAGGCCGAATTGGATGCATACCCACATGCCGGGGATGCAGGTATCGGCGATCTGAGACGCGTAGATGTCAATAAAGATAATATTCTCGATGGTAATGACAGGACATATATAGGATCTCCTATTCCAAAATTTATTTTTGGTTTTAACTGTGAGTTTGGCTATAAAAATTTCGATTTGTCGTTCAGCATTCAGGGTCAGAGTGGAAACAAGATTTTTAATGGCAAAGAAACCATCAGGCCTGATAGATATAATTTTGAGCATCATGTGCTGAATGCATGGACAGGAGAAGGCACCACCAATACCGAACCAAGGGCATCATTCGGCGGATATAACTATATTCCTTCCGATTTCTTTATACAGGACGGATCGTTTGTAAGGTTGCGCAGTGCGGTGCTGGGATATACCTTGCCGGAATCTGTGAGTAGAAAAATAAAAGTTCAGCAACTCAGGGTTTATATAAAGGGTGATAACATCTACACACTTACGAAATTTACCGGATATACTCCTGAAATCTCAAGCGGTAATGTGCTGGAAAATGGTATTGATTTAGGTACATACCCTATTAGCGCAATATATTCCTTCGGTATAAATTTAACATTCTAATAGCGATGAAAAAACTAACCACACTATATTTTATGGTAATGACAATAATTTTGTCATTTTCCTTTTCGGGATGCGAAAAATTCCTTGATAAAAATCCTCAGGGTGTATTAACGCAAAATACTTTCCCGGTAACGGCATCGGATGCCTTACTTGCAACCAACGCAGCATACGCAACCTTAAGGAATGGTGGCTATAATTCAGGCACTTTTCCTATTATGGATATCATGTCGGACGATGCACGCAAAGGTAGTAATGCTGGCGATGCGGCTTCTACAATCGGCCCTTACGATAATTTTACCTTTACCACAACCGGCAGCGAATTAAGTTCCTGGTGGGCCAGTCTTTATGAAGGGATAAAGCGGACTAATGTTGTTATCATAAAGGTGCCGGATATTACAATGGATGTAACATTACAAAACAGGTATATAGGCGAGGCTAAATTTTTAAGGGCCCTGTATTATTTCGACCTGGTGCGGGCATGGGGTGATGTTCCAATAGTTACCATACTCTCACCATCACTCACGCTTCCCAGAAGCCCCAAAGATGAAGTTTATACACTAATAATCAATGACCTTCTTTTTGCAATTGACAATCTTACCGAGAGGGACGAACTTCCGGCAACAGACGCCGGACGTGCTACAAAGGGAGCAGCACGCGGGCTGTTGGCAAAAGTTTATCTTTTCAGGGGAGACTTCGTAAATGCTGAAAAATATGCAATGGATGTCATTAATTCCCAGAAATATGGGTTGGAACCGGTTTTCACCGATGCCAACGGCGTAGCCGGTGAACATGGCGTCGAATCAGTATTCGAGATTGGTGCAGTTGGCGTTGAATCGGAATCCGGTAATCAGTTTGCCAATGTGCAGGGCGTGCGTGGCACACCAAACCGTGGCTGGGGTTTCAACAGGCCATCGGAAAATTTGCGTAGTTCATTCGAGACCGGCGACCCAAGGATAAAAGGTACTATCATTGATCTGGGTGATGTGCTTGATGGCGTAACAATTGCAGGCGACGGAGGAACGCTTGATGTAACCTTCGATGGCCAGGGGAACATTTTAGAAACAGAGTGCTATAATCGTAAAGTTTGGACACCAGGTACTGATGTTCCAAGCCAGTTTGGCCATAACCGCAGGTTGCTCCGTTATGCAGATGTACTATTGATGGCGGCAGAAGCATTGAATGAAAATGATAAACCGGCAGATGCATTGGTTTATCTGAATAAGGTGCGCGAACGTGCACGCCAGGGAAATGCTGCTATTTTACCAGATATTACAGTAACGGACAAGAACGCTTTGCGCGATTTAATTCTTACCGAACGCAGGCATGAACTTGCCATGGAAGGCCATCGGTTCTGGGATTTGGTTAGAACCGGAAAAGCAGCCGAGGTCCTAGGCCCATTGGGTTTCCAGACCGGAAAGCATGAGTTGTTCCCTATTCCACAGTCAGAAATTGACCTTTCGCAAGGGTCGTTAACGCAAAATCCTAACTGGCATTAATAAATTTTTAAACGCTAAATTTTTAATCACGAAATTGCGAAATGGTGAATAACAGTTTATCAATCATTAGATATAACTTTAAATTAAGTAAACTATGAAAAAACAATATTTATATCTAAGCGTCGTGGTATTGACCTTTGCGCTTATTACCGGATTAAACAGTTGTAAAAAAGATTCTACACCTGCTTCTTCCAAAATAACATCACTAGTGGCAGGATCGATAGATCTGAATGGATTGTACTCTTCCAGTATTGTACCGGCCAATCCGACAATTGTGGCA
>DASVHX010000213.1:0-5237 GCA_036382355.1 Bacteroidales bacterium | reverse complement strand
AATGCGGGTAGCAGCTTTGCCAAACCAGAAAAGCGGTATTGCCGTAACCGGTCCTCCAAATATCAACAATGCATTGGTAAGAAACGAAGAATGCAGAAACACTCCCGTTCCTTGTTGGTTCACGAACCAGAGATAGCCTATCGCCATTGGCGACAATAGCAGTGTTTCAATCAACAGCCCGGGCAACGATTCAAGATTTGCCTTTTTACGAAATAGCCCATACAGCGCAAAAGACACTGCCAGAAATAATGAAATCCAGGGAACCCGCCCAATGTGAAAAGCGAGCCAGGTAACTCCAGACAAAGCAAAAGCCACCGCGATTACCTGCATTTTGCCTAAGCGTTCCTTGAGAAATAAAACTCCGAGAAGCACATTTACCAAGGGATTGATATAATATCCAAGGCTTGCTTCTACAATGTGATCGTGATTTACGGCATAGATATATACAAACCAGTTTCCTCCAATCAGGGCGCCTGTGACGAACAATAAACCAATCGTCCGGGGTCGTTTCATGTAAATCAGAAAATTGCGGTTGCGTATAACAAACAACATCGCAATCAGGAATATAACCGACCATATAATGCGATGTGCCAGGATCTGCTGTGATGGAACATGTGCCAGCAACTTCCAATAAAGCGGGAATACACCCCAGATAGAATAACACGCCAGGGCATAGAAAAGACCGGAAAGATACGTGTCGCGGTTTTGCTGTTTCATGCGCTATTATTTTTATATTTATAGGTCGCATAGCTTGCCCCGCCGAAGTGGGAGAGCAGCCACAATATCATTTCCAATTGGTGCGAATATTTTCTTATGGCTGGTTCATTTGATAAATCTGCTGCAAAGGTAGCTTTTAGCCGTTGTTTAAACAGTAATAGTCCCGTGCTATTTCTTAATCAGTAAAATTGATTTTTAAAGTGATCCTGATCCCAAAATCATACAGAAATAGTATCCTGCCAGTACATCTATCCTCAATATTATTACCTTTGAATATTAACCCTCTTAAACTATAACTTATGGATCAGAGAATGACATCTACAACTTTTGAAATCCACGGATATTCAATTTCCAAGAACCTTGGCGTTGTTCGGGGAATCATCGTTCGTTCGCGTTCAATTTTTGGTACGATCGGCGCAGGTTTGCAAACAATCGTTGGAGGAAACATAACCCTTCTTACCGAACTTTGCGAAAAAACCCGCTTTGATGCTTATTCGGAAATGATGATTCATGCTGATCTGCTTGGAGCCAATGCAGTGGTGGGTATACGTTACGAATCGGCCGAAGTAATGAGCAACGTTACCGAAGTAATCTGTTATGGAACAGCTGTGGTGGTGGAATCTAAGCGAAATTGAGCTCATTAGAGTCCCAGCGACATAGCCATCAGTTCAGCAATGTCGTAATTTTTCACTTCTTCTTCCTTGTTCTGGTATTTGATGCCATCAGTAAGCATGGTCATGCAGAAAGGACAGGCTGTAGCAACAATATTGGCACCTGTTTTTAAAGCTTCTTCGGTACGTTCGGCATAAACTTCCTTCTTGCCGGGTTCAGCTTCCTTGAACATTTGTGCTCCGCCAGCCCCGCAACACAAGGCTTTACTCCGGTTTCGCGGCATTTCCACTTTTGTGGCCGGTAATGCAGAAAGCGCAGATCGTGGGGCATCGTATACTTCATTTCCCCTGCCCAGGTAGCAGGGATCGTGGTAAGTGATGGTATTTGTCGCAAAAATGCTTTTGTCAGGAACTAGGCGCCCTTCGTCAATCCACTTTTGGATAATCTGCGTATGGTGCGTCACTTCATATTTTCCGCCAAGGTCGGGATATTCATTTTTAAATATATTGAAACAATGCGGACAGCAAGTTATGATCTTTTTTACATCATATCGGTTTAGGGTATCGATTACCTGCAGCGCCTGCATCTGGAAAAGCATTTCATTGCCAGCCCTGCGGGCCGGATCACCATTGCAGGTTTCCTCCGTGCCCAGCACGGCATAACTAATGCCGAAATGGGTAAGCAGTTTCACAAAAGCTCTTGTTACTTTTTTGTATCTGTCATCGTACGCTCCGGCACACCCAACCCAGAAAAGATATTCGGGCGAATTAGCTGATGTATGCATGGCCGACATTTCCGGCACTTCTATTTTCTTGCTTTCCATGGGAGAAAAGGATGAGGATTCAATTAAAGATTAGTTTAGTTGCTGTTCAGCGGATTTTATTTTGATTTAAGAACAAGGAATAACCATTTTTGATTTTAGAAGTAAAGACGACAAGCGAAAAAATCATAAATCGTAAATCCTTGATCCTTGTTCGTAAATTTTCCTTTTTGAAGTTCTTAATTGTAAATAATAAAATGTTAATCAATATTCAGAAAAAGATCATCAGCCCATTTCAACCGGTCCTCCGGTGAATACTGCCATGGTGCTCCGTTGTTTTCGATATTGGCAAACATGGCATTCAACCCGGCAGGCGCTGCGGCTTGCTCCATTACAAGGAACCGGCGCATATCTAGGATAAGTGATGGCTGGTTGATGTTTACCGGGCATTCGCGGGCACAGGCATTACAGGTGGTGCAGGCCCAGAGTTCTTCGGCGGAAATATAATCGCCCAACAATGATTTGCCGTCATCGAAACCGGCACCATTTTTAATCAACGACGGCCCTTTCTCTTTCATGCGGGCACGCAGGTCGATGAATAATTTGCGGGGCGATAGTTTTTTGCCGGTGATATTAGCCGGGCAAACTGAAGTGCACCGGCCACATTCGGTGCAGGCAAGGGAATCGAGATAGGTTTTCCAGGTAACATCTTCAACGTCCTTTACGCCAAACCGCGACACCGGCGCAGGTGTTATTTCAACTGGAATAGACTCCGGATAAAGCATCATTTTTACTTCACTGGTCACATTTTCCATATTCGACAAGTATCCCAGCGGTTCGAGCCGGCTCAGAAATACATTTGGGATGGAAGTGAAAACATGAAAATGCTTGGAATAGGGCAGGATATTGGCGAATAGGAATATCAGCAGAATGTGTGTCCACCAGGCAGTTTCATGGAGCATCATTATTCCTGATCCTGTTATAGGTGGATTCAGTACCGGAAGCAATAATTTGCTCAGCGGAAAAACGCCTCTAAGATCAGAAGTGTGCAAAGCAAGCGTGCTGAGGTTGATGCCGATAAGCGATACCATCAGCATAAAGATGATGGCCAAGGCTGCCAGAGCATCCCATTTGGATTTGGGTTGCATTTCGATACCGGCAAATCGCTTTACATGTATCAAAAGCCGCCTGCCTAAAAAGACAATAATCGCCAGCAAAACCACATAAGCCATGATATCTCCGGAAGCGGTCACAAAGTCGTAAAACCAACCGGTAGATGCCATCATACGGTCCGTTCCGGCAAGCCCATCCGCAACCATCTCAATACTCCCAAGCGTTATCACAATAAATCCCCAAAAAACCAGGGCATGCATAATTCCGGTAAACCGGAAACGAAGGATCCGCGATTGCCCGATGGCAACCTGCAGCGTGACCATGATGCGCCGCCCGAAATCACTGATCGGAAAGGGCTTGGTAAGGCGGAACAGCGCCCGTAACCGGGCCATGGAGTATGCGAATATGCTTAAAGTAACGAGCAGTACCAGCCCGAAGATGATTTGCCTTATCATAAACATATTGTTTGTCGGAATATTGAAAGCAAGATACATATTTTACAGATATTCTTGCTTTTCTTTTTTATAGCTTGATTTTGTTTTGCGAAAAATATTGCCACAAAGACACCAAGTCACCAAGGCATCACAAAGAAATAGATTTAGAGACTGTTTAAATTTTCTCCATAGGAGATAAATATCAATAGAAAGGGTAAATCGTTAAAGCAAATTTCCCATAGGGAATTATTTGTTTTTATATTAATGTCCTGACGGACAATAGATTTATTCGGAATTGTTTTCTATTGACATTTATGCCCTACGGGCAAAAGATAACCTTATTTAATTTTTAAACAGGCTCTTACATTGGCACGAAACTTAGTGAATCTTAGAGTCTTCGTGTCTTTGTGGCAGACAATTATTTTTCGGAAGGGAAAACCTGCATTTGAAAATATCCTTTATAAATTGTCAGCATAGCTTAAGCCAACGTATGGAAATCACGTACATTTTTATAACTTTGCTGCCATAAAATCAAGAACTTAGATCAACAGCAATCGCGCTTCACGAAGAAATTCTTATCAGATTCAAAACCAGAATCAGTTCATAACAAACAATGCTTCAATATTTAAACAAGAGAAAACCATGGCTATTACCAAATTAGAACAAATGTTTGAGGTTCTCAAGTCGAGGACAAAGAAAAGAATTGTGGCTGCTTACGCGAATGACGAACATACGATTGTTGCCGTTAGTGAAGCCATTGATAAAGGCATTGCGGATGGCGTTCTTGTGGGCGACGAAGCAACGATTCGCGAGGTCTGCCGTCGCGAAAATATTGATGCCGCCAAATTCCGTATCGTACACGAACCAGATGAATTCAAAGCAGCAACGCTGGCCGTAAAGCTCATCAATGATGGTGAAGGCGACCTGCTGATGAAAGGCCTGGTGAGTACCGACAAATATATGAAAGCTATACTGAACAAGGAAACCGGCCTGATGGATCCCAACGCGATACTGACCCATATTACAGTCATCGAAAATCCATTGTATCATAAATTGCTGGTGGTAGGCGATGTCGCCATTATCCCTCTTCCCGATCTGAAAATGAAAATTGCCATACTCAATTACCTTATAAAAACGGCAAAAGCTTTAGATATTAAAATTCCCAAAGTTGCTGTTATTGCTGCTACTGAGCAGATGCTGGCCGGTATGCCTGCCTGTGTTGACGCAGCTATTTTATCCAAAATGGCCGAGCGTGGGCAGATCAAAGGTGCACTCGTTGATGGTCCGTTTTCGCTGGATGTAGCCATCGACAAGGAATCGGCCGAAATCAAGAAAATTATTGGTGGCGTGGCTGGTGATGCCGATTGCCTTTTATTCCCGAATATCGAAGCCGGCAATGTATTTTATAAAACGAATACCAAACTTGCCGGTGCCGAACTTGGAGCCTTTGTTGCCGGTGCGCGAGTTCCCTGTGTACTTTCGTCGCGCGGCGACAGCTCGCTCACAAAATTATCCTCCATAGCGCTGGCAGCTATAATCGCCAAATAATTCAACTTAAAAGTAATGGAAGACTTTCGCATCCTGGCGATAAACCCCGGTTC
>DASVHX010000212.1:0-2429 GCA_036382355.1 Bacteroidales bacterium | reverse complement strand
ATATAAAGTTCTTTCTTTACTTTTTGTGTAGTAACGGTGCGGATATAAGGTAATCCGGAATAATGCAGCGTAAGCCCATGCCGCAGCCTGTATTGTTCAGCAACTGTCCTGATTTCATTTACCAGTGTGATACGGCTTTTATCGTTCAGCTTTTTGCGGTCAAGCGTAATAGCCATCAGGCAAGCATTGGTTTTGCTGTTGTAAACAAAACCTTCATAGAATTTGAGCGATTTCAAAATATTATGGATGCTATCTACCTCTGCCTGAGAAGTTGGCCTGTTCTTTACTATTTGATCGAACCCGAATTGCCGGAGACTGTCATTTTTCACAAGGTTTAAGGTGCGCGAAAGGCTCACGACGGCTTCAATACCTTCAATCTTCTTGAGATCGTTGCCAAGGTCGTACCAGGCATTGAATTCTTCCAGTTTAAAAATATTTGGATTTATGGCACCAATTACAAGCACGTTTCCATCTTCGCCGAAACGTTTTTTAAAACTGGAATACTGAACACTTAGCGAATCATCCGCAGGTAGCATTTTTGCCATTTCGTAGGATAGCTGAACCCGTGTGGCCATAAATGCCATGAAAACCGTAATTATTCCAATGACTATAAGTATTCCAAGGCGGTTGCGCAGAATGAGCCTAACCAATAAATTCCACATTTGGTTTCGTAAGTAAATGTAACGTAAAGTTCCTGTATATCAAGTCGGAGAGTTGACGGCAGTCAGAGTTTTTCCGTTTGCCGAAAGTAATTAAATAATCAGTACAAAAAAGGATTTGGAGGTGAATTCTTCGTGGCCTCTTTTGCCATTTCAGAAAGAAATATATAGTGTTGAGTTGCACACTGACTGAATCTGGTCATATTTATGCAACGAAAAAGCAATAAGTAATAAGTAATGCAGTTTCTTCGGCTGCTGAGGCGCGGGATTCCTTAAATTTGCATCAAACAAATCCAACCAGTGACTAATCAGAAAAGAAAGATACTTTTTATCGATCCTGCACATCCAATCCTACAGCAGAAAATGGAACAGCAAGGCTTCATTTGCGATTATTTCCCCACCTATACACGTGAGAATTACGAAGGCATCATCCATCAATACACCGGTATTATTATCCGCAGCAAGATTAAGCTTGATGCCGCAATCCTGAAAAGAGCCGGTAACCTGCTTTTTATTGGTCGCGTAGGTGCAGGTATGGAAAGTATTGATGCCGTTTATGCTGATTCCCGCGGTATCGTTTGCCTGAATGCGCCGGAAGGTAATCGTGATGCGGTTGGCGAACACGCACTGGGGATGCTGCTTATGCTCTTGAATAATCTGCGAAGGGCCGATGCACAAGTGCGGCAAGGGATATGGCTCCGTGCCGAAAACCGCGGCATCGAAATCATGGGTAAAACCATTGGTATTATCGGCTATGGCAATATGGGCGGCGCTTTCGCGAAAAGACTTTCAGGCTTTGGTGCCACAGTACTGGCCTACGACAAATATAAAACCAATTATTCCGATGAGTTTGTTACTGAAAATACGTTGGATGAATTATTTGCAAAAACTGACATCCTGAGTCTACATGTTCCGCTCACAGAAGAAACGCATCATATGGTAAACCGGGAATTTATCAATAAATTCAAAAAGTCTTTTTATCTTGTAAATACGGCTCGTGGACAAGTGGTTCATACAGCCCAACTTGTGGATGCGCTTAAAAACGGGAAAATCCTGGGCGCTGCGCTTGATGTGCTGGAGTACGAAAAATTCTCTTTCGAAGGAATAGATAAAACTAACTTGCCTGCCGACTTTCAACACCTTGCAAACGCAGATAATGTGGTTCTTTCGCCACACATTGCCGGCTGGACACATGAATCGGAAATAAAGATGGCTAGAACTCTTGCGGGGAAAATCAAGATGTTAATACGTTCTCAGCCTTGGGGCAACAAAAACGAAAAGGGCTGACAATAATCATTTTTTCTTCACGAAAGTTCTCCAGAGCCCACTAATAAGGCGTGAAAGAAAGGATGGCACTTTAGCTCTGAAATGTTCCCGAACCAGGTCGAGAACATATCCGGAGAAAGATACGAACGAAAATTTATGCTGGATTTGCCTGAAGTTGAGGTTCAATGCATATTCATGAATGCCAATTTCAAGAAGCAATTTCTGCTTTTCGCGCTGGATATCATCCAGGTTGCGGAGTTTATTATTCTTCTTCATCGGGTTCATCATCAGAAAAAACAATATCGTTCAAGCTCCGGATTACCGGATTAATAATCAGAGTTTTGCGTTTTACCCATAAAAAAATCATCAGCAAAAGGAAAAACAGCGCCATTATTAGTAATCCCAGAGCCCGGCTATGAAGCATATCTCCAATTAACACGGCAGCAGATAAGGATAATAAGAGCATAACAATTGTACCTACCAGCATTACCAATGTAGTAGAAA
>DASVHX010000211.1:0-4559 GCA_036382355.1 Bacteroidales bacterium | reverse complement strand
AATCTGTTCATCAAGCAATGAATCGTCGGTTTGCAACGCGATCCCTTTACACTTTTTTGCATCGGCAATGGCGCAACTCAGGTCTAAGCATTGTTGATTTTGCGCGTTAAACCAACCTTTTTCATGTACTCTTGCAGCCAGGTATTCCTGTTCAGTCTGGCCGGGAGTTGGAATAACCAACACTGCTTTTTTACCTAAAATGGCCAAATCCATAAGTGAGGAGTATCCCGACCTGCAAATCACTATTCCGGCCTGTGTGATAGTTTCCGCGAGTTCGTCAGGTTTCATGTGAGCAAGCATTGCAATCTGATTTGAGTATTTGGCGGATATCTTATTCTCAGGAGTACCACTAACAATAATAGCCGCTTGATCCAGATTACCAAGTTGTTTCAGGACTATTTTTTCAAGTATGGTTCGCTGAGGTTCAGGTCCGGATAATATGGCTAATAGAGAACCATTCATTGCTGAACCATGCAAATTATTTTTACTGAAACGCGAAAGTAAACCAATGAATTGCGCATTCCGTGGCAAAGGATATTTATGTGATAGGTCTCCCGAAAGGTTATTACTCCCTGGCAAATCAGGAATCCAGCAATAATCGTATTTCTGTATAAAAAACCGGTTGATCCTGTAAAGAATTGGTTCGGCAAAAGATAAAATCCCCGGCGCTTTAATCATGATCTGGTGCGTAATGAAAATACATTTCGCTTTTGATGTGAAGAGACCAAAGCGATTGTCGGATATTACCACAGAAATATGATGCTCCTGCACCAATCGCGAAATGGTGCGATGTTCCATTAAAGTATACCATGAAAGCATAGGCAGCCAACTCAGGATTTTCCAGATTAATTTTGAACCGGAGGAGAAACGGGGAGAAAACCCGGGCAGCCGGATATACACGAGGTCAGGACATTCCGACAGCAAAAGTGCAAGCGCCCGACCATCGGCAGCAACAAGAACCTCGAAGCCGGCATGTTGCAACTTGCTTATAACCGGGATGCACCGCGAAGCATGCCCAAGGCCCCAGTTGAGCGGACAAATTAATACCTTTGTTTTTTGCGGCAGATTATCACCCATTTGTCCGGAAAAGTTAACGCTAGTTGCAAATTTCGCAAATTTCGCTTACGTTTGGTCATCTAATTTGTTCGCATGCTACTTTATCAGATTGCCTTAACCTTAATTCCCGGTGTTGGCGATATAAATGCCAAGCGGTTGGTGGCCTATTGCGGGAGTGTTGAAGCTGTATTTACCGAAAGAAAAAAGGCGTTGCTTAGAATTCCCGGTTTAGGAGAGGCAACTGTAAATTCGCTTGTTTCGCACAATGCTTTTTCACGTGCTGAGCAGGAAATAAAATTCATTGAAAAGTACGGCATCCAGCATTTCTTTTTCCTGGATCAGGGTTATCCAATAAGGCTAAAGCAATGCGTCGACAGCCCGTTGATGCTGTATTATAAAGGAAATACAGACATTAACCAACAACGGATTGTAAGCATAGTAGGCACACGACGCGCTACTAATTATGGCAAACAGATGTGCCACGAACTTATCGAAGGGCTTGCATCTTCAGGTGTACTTATTATAAGCGGATTGGCTTATGGAATTGATACTTCGGCTCATAAAGCGGCGTTGGACCTGGGTTTATCTACAGTGGCCGTGCTGGGACATGGCCTCGACCGCATTTATCCCCAGCTTAACAAACCGCTTGCCGGAAGAATGGTGCATCAGGGAGGTTTGCTTACTGAATTTTTAAGCGAATCTAATCCTGACCGCGAAAATTTCCCTAAAAGAAATAGGATTATTGCCGGAATAGCCGATGCCACAATTGTGATTGAAGCTGGCGTGAAAGGTGGAGCATTGATCACTGCCGATATCGCCAATTCATATAATCGTGATGTTTTTGCTGTTCCTGGCCGTGTTGGCGACGAATTCTCCGCAGGCTGCAATAACCTTATCCGAACCAACAGGGCTGCTTTGGTTCAATCTGCTTCAGATGTAAAATATATAATGAATTGGGATAATTCCACTAATTCGCCAGCCCCGGCTCAGCGCGAATTATTCATAACGCTCACACCCGATGAGGAGAAATTATTGGCCATTCTAAAACAATTAGGCTCCTGCGGAATCGACACACTATGTGAGGAAACGCAATTGATGCCAACAAAAGTGGCGTCAGCGTTGCTAAATCTCGAATTTGAAGGAATTTTAAAATGTTTGCCTGGAAAAGTATTTCGTCTACTGTGATTCTGTCCTTGTTTGAACTGCTTTGACAAGGAGGATTACTGAAATAATGACCGTTCCTGTTATAGTTATTACAAGCAGCCTTCTATCCTGTGATAAAAGGCAGAACTGGTAAACCCCATGAAAAAATGAAGCTACGAAAAGACCAGTCATCGAATCAATAAACAGATTATTTCTAACCTTACCCATTCCCATGAAAAAACCCATAATTACAGCCAGTGCCAAGGTCATCAAGGTAAGGGTAAGCATGTATAAATGTAAGCCTGTCGAAATGGGCTGCACAGTATAGTTATAGATAACAAATGCTGATGTAAGCCCTAATCCGGCTGCCAGGCAATAGACTATACCATCACTCACAGTCCTAAACCGTTTATCGGGAATATTAAGGAGCATCACAATCAGGAACTTTACCAACTCTGCAGTCCCGCCAACTACCACGAATGTGAAAAAAACACTGCGTCTGAGATTATGAAGTTGATCGAGGCCCGCATATTTAGCCATCCAATCCGCAAGAATTATAAAACCAACCGCAAATACCGCAACAAAAAACGACAAATAGAATAAAGAAAAATCGCCTTTTGGAAATTTATACTTCAGGTAAGCAAGCAGGATAATGTAAATGATCGGTGCAACAATTGCTGGTGCAAAATTGATCATATTCAATAGCTTAAGTGTATTCAAATATAAGACAAAATGTTCCTAATTTTACAAACGAAAAGAAAATGATTTAAACCAATTATGAACGAGCTTGAAATTTTAAAATTGGATGAAGCGGAAATAACCCGTCGTGGGATCAGAAGTTGGCTGGTGTGGGAGAAAGAAGTATCCCGCTTTCCATATATCTATGAAAAAGAGGAGCATTGCCTGTTTCTGGAAGGCGATGTTATAGTCGAAACCATAGAAGGTAAATTTACTTTGAAAGCCGGAGACTATGCGATCTTCCGCAAAGGTTTGAAGTGTATCTGGGATATCCGGCAACCAGTGAGGAAACATTACAATTTTGAGTAAAGCAAACCAAATATTCGAAGGAATCATTATCCGGTCCACGGGTAGTTATTCTACCGTACAACTTCCCGATGGCACTACAGTGGAATGCAGGCTCAAAGGTCGTTTCAGGATGGATGGAATTAAGACCACCAATCCTTTGGCCGTGGGCGATCGTGTATCTTTTTTCCTGGAAAGTGAAAAAGGTACTGGAGTCATTGCCACTATTCACCCACGGCATAATTATATCATCCGCAAGGCTACCCGGCTATCCAAGGTTTCGCATATATTAGCTTCAAACATCGATCGATTGTTTGTTGTGGCCAGCATAATACAACCGCGCACTTCCACCGGGTTTATCGACAGGGTGCTGGTAACGGCCGAAGCTTATCATATTCCTGCTACAATTGTTTTCAATAAAATAGATATCTGCGACGAACCTGCGAAGTTGCAGTTGGCGGAACTGATGCAGTTATATGCCAATATCGGTTATGGTGTGCTCGCTTTATCAGCCCTTACCGGAGAAGGACTGGATGCCCTGAAAGAAGCGCTGACAGATAAGGTTAGCCTGTTTACCGGTCACTCTGGTGTAGGCAAATCGGCGCTTATTAATGCCATCGAGCCAAGGCTTAGCATCCGCACGGGAATCATCTCGGAATCGCATAACAAAGGCAAGCATACCACCACTTTTGCCGAAATGCATCTTTTGTCGTTTGGAGGTTATATTATCGACACACCTGGAATTAAGGAATTTGGCCTTATTGATTTTGCCCGCCAGGAGATATCCGAACGATTCCCGGAAATGCGTGAAAGGATGCACGATTGCCATTTCGCAAATTGCACCCATGTGCACGAACCAGGCTGCGCCATTATGCAAGCAGTTGAATCTGGCGAAATTCATTCAGAGCGCTATCATAACTACCTTGGCATGCTCAACGACGATAAACTTGATGCTACGGAATATTAGTCGCGGGGGAAAGTGAAAAGTGAAAAATTAATAGGAGAAAGTACCTGGAACGTGGAACATGGAACCTGGAACATTTAAGATTAAAAAGATTTATATAAGAAAATCATGCGGGTAGTTATTCAGCGGGTATCGCAGGCTTCAGTAGAAATAGGAGGTGATATAACCGGCAGCATCGGTGCCGGCTTGCTCGTGTTTGTTGGCATCGAAGAGTCCGATGGCACCGAAGATATAGCCTGGCTTAGCCGTAAGATTACTCAGTTGCGCATAATGGCAGATAACAATGGTGTGATGAACCTGTCGGTTTTGGATACCCAAGCTGATATTATGGTCATAAGCCAGTTTACATTGCATGCAAGTACAGTTAAAGGAA
>DASVHX010000210.1:0-3342 GCA_036382355.1 Bacteroidales bacterium | reverse complement strand
ATATTGTGAGCACCGAAGGAGCATCTTCGCTTATTGAAAACTTTACTGACAAAATTGAGAAAACCACCACTACCGCTGAAACTCCGATTAATACATTAAATCTGAGCAAGTTGTATGTATTAACATCTGATAATACCGCTTCGGCCAGCGAAACCTTGATCAATGGACTCTTGCCCCATATGGAGATTTTTAATGTCGGAATCAATACGGCTGGGAAGTATGTAGCATCGGTTACAATTAAAGATTGGGACGCTAATGGGAATGTAAATCCCAATGATAAATGGGCAATGCAACCTATTGTTGTCAAAATTGCCAATTCAAATGGTGTTTCTGACTTTGTTGATGGATTAATCCCCGATTTTGTAGCAGAGGAAGATATAGCTAATCTTATGCCATTTGGTAATGAGAATGAAACTTTATTGAAAGCCGTGTTAAATAATATTAAGGGACTTCCTCAAACGCGCAGTACATTAAAATCCAAAGAGTTGGGATTAAATAAAGTATTTGATTCGCAGGATCTCAAACCTTTTTCGAAACAGATGTATATCAATAAGTTTAAAAAGAATTAAATTTCTCAGGATGATGCTGATAGTTGTATTCAGCTTATATTAATGGTTAGGAAGAAATCCGGGTGCGTTTACTCTGAATGTATTGGGCCTGAAGGATAGACCGTTTAGGCAGAACTTATGCTGCCAAAAGGTGGGAAGCTAATCCGAATGGTAGCCTGGTTCTTGCCATGGAATAACGATTTGTTAAAATGCAAAATGCAAGTTCGGAGAGCACCTTTCGATTAATTTGACTATTCGCTAACTATGGATTGAACTTAATACTTTCAGTCATATCGTAAGTACCGTCTCCAAAGCTGTTTGTCTAAGGTTCTCATTTTTTTACATTGTGCATTTTACACATTGCATAAATTCATTTTTTGGGTTCCAGTTCGTCCAGATTAGGATTTTAGAAGTACGATGTACTTTGTAAAGCTAAGCGCGACGCTTATCTCTCATCATAAAAAATCATACTTTTGCACCCATGCAAAAGAAACGTATCGCTTTTCATACGCTGGGCTGTAAGTTAAATTTTTCTGAAACATCCACCATTTCGCGACAATTCGGGAAGGATAATTATGAACTGGTCGATTTTGGCGGGCAAGCAGATGTTTATGTCATTCATACCTGCTCAGTAACAGCCGCTGCCGAGCGCAAATGTAAAGCCAGCATCAGGCAGGCTGTGAAAAGAAATCCCAATGCATCGGTAGCCGTTATTGGTTGCGCCGCCCAAGCCAACCCGGAAATATTCCTGCGTATGGAAGGCGTATCGTGGGTACTTGGCACCCAGAAAAAATTCCGGCTTGGAGAAATTGTTAATTCAATGAATTCTGCCGGGGATAAGCGCTATAACGATGAGTATCATGGAGAATTTCATGATGAAAACAAAGAAGCCGATATTAGTAAAACACGAAAATTTATTCCCTCCTATTCTGCGAACGACCGCACACGTTCCTTCTTTAAAGTGCAGGATGGCTGCGATTATTTCTGCACATACTGTAGCATTCCGCTCATGCGTGGGCGAAGCAGGTCGGACACAATTGAAAATACGCTTAAAGTAGCTCACGAAATTGCCGCAACAGGAATTAAAGAAATTGTGCTTACTGGTGTAAACATCGGCGATTTTGGCCGTGGGAATGATGAAAAATTCATCCAGCTCATCCATGAACTCGATAAAGTAACAGGAATAGAACGAATCCGCATTTCATCCATCGAACCGGAATTGCTTTCCGAAGAAATTATCGCGTTTGTTGCAGCTTCAAAAAAAATACTTCCTCATTTTCATATCCCGTTGCAATCGGGTTCGGATAAAATATTGATTGCCATGCAGCGGAAATACTTGCGCGAAGTATTTGCCGGCAGAGTGAATACTATCAAAAAACTGATGCCGGGCGCTTGTATTGCTGCCGATGTTATTGTTGGATTCCCAGGCGAAACGGACGAAGATTTCAGCGACACCTATCGGTTTATTAATGACCTTGATATTTCATATCTCCATGTTTTCACCTACAGCGAGCGCCCAGGCACCAGAGCAAATGCTATGGCAGAAGCTGTTGACAATAAAACACGCAAACGACGAAGCCGGGAGTTGCATAATTTGTCGGAGGAAAAGAAAGCTCATTTCTATGAAAGCCAGAAAGGGTTATTTTTTAATGTGTTATTTGAATCTGACCAGGAGGATGGCATGATGTTCGGATTTACCGAAAACTACATCAAAGTAATGACACCGTTTAATGCTGAATTGATCAACAGAATTATTACTGTGCGATTGCTCGAAAGGGATGGAGATTGTTGTGGGGTGGTGTTGAAGAATATTTTCTGTCCTTAAATTCTTTAATACTGTTTAAGAACAAGAATTAACGATGATTCGCTTCGTTTCCCGCAAAAAAGCAGGACAAGCTTTGAGAACGCTTCGCAAGTTTTAGATTTCGAATTATCAGTTACTTCTAAAATCATCATTATTCGCTGCGTTCGTGAGATCGCTGCGCTTAATTCATTAATCATCATTCGTATTTCAAAAATGACATAATCTTCTTGAAGGAATAATTTAACTATATAATCCCACCCAATGAACACAACCGAACTTAAATACCTTACTGCTAATGTAATAGAGCTCAGTAATGAGATAATAGCATTTTTATTGCACGAAGTCGGTCAGGTGAATGCTAAGGATATACAAACAAAAGGTATTCATGATTTCGTAACTTATGTTGATCAAACAGCAGAGCAAAAGATAGCAACTCGACTGGGCAAATTGCTACCAGGTGCAGGAATGCTGCTGGAAGAAAAATCCGTGGATAAGCAAGGCGATCGTTACCGTTGGGTTGTAGATCCTTTGGATGGCACTACAAACTTTATCCACCGCCTGCCAGTATTCTCAGTTTCCATTGCTTTGATTGATGGCGATAAGCCTTTACTTGGTGTTGTGCACGAAGCGAACCTAAATGAATGTTTTTCTGCCTGGCAGGACGCCCCTGCCCTTCTCAACGGAAGCGAAATCAGCGTTTCTTCGATTTCTTCGATGGATAAGGCACTGCTTGCAACTGGTTTTCCCTACTATGATTATAGGCAACTAGATGCATATATGGAAATATTCAAATACTTTATGCAACATACTTCTGGTTTGCGTCGCCTCGGATCAGCAGCAGTTGATCTCGCTTATGTGGCTTGCGGGCGATTCGAAGGTTTTTACGAATACGGACTTCACCCATGGGATGTCGCTGCCGGAGCTTTCATAGTGCAGCAAGCAGGCGGAAAAGTAACCGGTTTCCATGGCGATAATAACTTCATTTTCGGC
>DASVHX010000209.1:0-9492 GCA_036382355.1 Bacteroidales bacterium | reverse complement strand
TCTTGCGAATCAAGCAAATGATTGGCGGAAGCACCATCCGGCATACAGCGTTTATAGGAAAAAAAATCAGCCGGGTAGCACTGTGCGGGGGTTCTGGAAGTTACCTGATTAATTCAGCTATCGCAGCCGGCGCCAATGTTTTCCTAAGCGGCGATATTAAATACCACGATTTTTTTATGTCTGAAGCTAAAATCCTGCTGGCCGATATAGGACATTATGAAAGTGAGCAGTTTACAAAAGAATTATTGTTTACACTACTAACGAAAAATTTTCCTAATTTTGCAATCTTTATTTCCGATACCCCTACTAACCCAATCATTTATTTGTAAATCAATAGCATAACTCAGATTATATATGTCAAAAGAAACAGTAAAGGTCTCAAAAGTTAATACAGGAAATAGCGGCAATGCCGAAGAAACAATGGTTTCCGCTAATGTTGATGAAGTTACGGCACCCGTAAATGTTGCCCTTGCAGAAGCAGAAGAGAGCACTGAAATATCCATAGAGAAGAAACTTTTTGCCCTATACACACTCCAGCAGATTGATTCGCAAATAGACAAGATCCGCATTATCCGTGGCGAATTGCCCCTCGAAGTAGAAGATCTGGAAGATGAAATCGCAGGACTGGAAACGCGTACCGAAAATTATATCGAAGAAATCGAAACCCTCCAGAAGTCGGTTAGCGAGAAAGAATTTGCTATAAAGGATTGTCAGGTGCTGATCAAACGTTACGAAGAGCAGCAGATGAATGTGCGCAACAACCGCGAATACGATTCGCTTACCAAAGAAATTGAATTTCAGAACCTCGAGATACAACTAGCAGAAAAACGCATTAGGGAATTCAGCCTTTTGCTTAACAGCAAGAAAGATGAAATTGAAAAAGCGCAACTCGTGCTGAATGAGCGCCGCAACGACCTGGAAATTAAGCGTGCCGAGCTTTCCGATATCGTTACAGAAACGGAAAAAGAGGAACAAAGCCTTATGAAGAAATCTGAAGAAAATCAGAAATTCATCGAAGAACGTCTACTCACAGCTTATCAACGGATCCGCGAAAATGCCCGTAACGGTCTTGCCGTAGTTACCGTGGAGCGCGATGCCTGCGGAGGTTGCTATTCTTTTATTCCACCTCAACGCCAGCTCGATATTCGCATGCATAAGAAAATTATAGTTTGCGAATACTGCGGACGCATCTTGGTAGACAAAGGATTAAGCGAAGTCACTGCTTCCTGATTCGGATTATAATCTACACATATAACAAAAAGGAGCCTCATCAGGCTTCTTTTTTTTACTTTAGCATTACAGTTTTCTCATTTATGCCCCGGAAGATCCTTATCCTGATATTTACCCTTTCTGTTTTTCAAGCCCGGGCGTCTTTCGATCCTAACGAAAATTGCATTCGTGCACATACGGCTATTCTCAACCTTCAGTTTGATAATGCCAACACCATTCTTGCCAGGGAAAAAATGTTGCATCCGAAAAATTACCTGGCCTTAGTCTTCGAAAATTATATCGCTTTTTTAAAAGCATTGCTTAGCGAAAATCCACAGGAAACTTCGGAAATGGAAAAGTTATTTAAACATACAGCGCACTTGCTCGAAAATTCAGATCCTAACGCGCCTTACCGGCGACCTGCATTGACTCAACTTCATCTGCAGATGGCTTATATTCAGACTCGTTCCGGCAATAATTTTTCTGCTGCACTTGAAATTGGAAAAGCCTACAGGCTCCAGGTAGAAAACCAAAAGCAGTTCCCTGGTTATAAGGCAGGGAATCCACAATCAGGTATACTGCATATAATAATTGGTTCAATTCCTCCTGAATACATGTGGCTACCAAAGTTATTGCAGATGGAAGGATCGGTGGTAAAAGGTGAATCCGAAATAATGTCGGTCCTCGACGACAAAACAGGCGACAAACTAATTGGCATGATGGCTCCTGAATGCCTGATGATGCTTACATTCATAGCCATTCAGATTGATAACGAAAAGCCATTGCAAAAGCAAATACTTCAACTTTTTGAAAAGCCTGATATGGCTATGGCTGTAAGACAAAGTCCGCTACTCTTGTATACAAATGCAATGCTACTCATGAAACTCGGGAGAAACAACGATGCTATTGCGCGGTTGACTACCCGGTTTGAATCAGAAGGTCAGTATACCTTCAATATGCTCGATTACTTGCTGGGAACAGCCAGGTTAAACCGACTCGAAAAGGATGCGAACCTTGATTTACTGAAATTTACCGCTGGTTATAAAGGGAATAATTTAATTAAGTCAGCATACCAAAGGCTGGCGTGGTATTATCTCCTGCAAGGAGATAAGGCTAAATACTCCTTTTATATGAAAAGGGTAATTACACGCGGCGCCACACATACAGAGAGCGATAAAAAGGCACTGCAAGATGCAGAATCGAGCCCCGAACCTTCTCCCGCTTTACTTCGTGCGCGCTTGCTCTTCGATGGAGGCTATTATTCACAGGCATTAGAGCAACTATCCATTTTCAAGCCTTTATCTGCTGATGAAATACCTAAACACCGGCTCGAATATTATTATCGAAAGGCGCGGATACTCCACCAGATGGACAAATTAGACGAAGCGTTGGATTATTATAACATTGTATTGAAGCAGGGAACAACTTCACCTTATTACTTTGCAGCCAATTCCGCTCTGAACATTGGCGATATTTATGCATCACGTGGCATGACCAGCAAGGCACGTTCATATTACGAAATATGCCTTTCGTTAGATTATACTGAATATAAGACAGGAATCAGCCAGGAAGCCCGGACGCGGCTAAGCCGGTTAAATACTGCAAAATAAATTTTAAGACTGCGAATTGCCCTTTTGATAAGGCTTAATAATCAAGCGCAGCGACTGATCGTAGGTAATGTAATTCCAGAACCAGTTGATAAAAATCATAAGACGGTTTTTGACACCCACAATCGCCATCAGGTGGACGAACATCCAAACCAGCCAGGCGAAAAATCCATGAAAACTCAGGAATGGAAGATCAACTACAGCTAGATTACGTCCTATGGTGGCCATAGCGCCTTTATTGAAATAGCTGTAAGGCTTTGGATTTTCTCCTTTTTCTATCCGCTTAATATTACGCGAAAGTAACAATGCCTGCTGTATTGCCGGTTGCGCCATCTGAGGATGACCATTCGGATAAGCATCCTCCTGCATAAAAGCGATATCGCCCAATGCAAAAATCCCTTCACAACCTTCTACCCTGTTGAACCGATCCACCTTAATACGGTTTCCACGCTTAATAGCCTCTTCGGGTAAGCCTTCAATACGATTGCCTGTAACTCCGGCAGCCCAGACCAACGTATTTGTGCGGATTTCTTTCCCATTATGAATTGTAACGATTTTACCATCGAAATCGCTCACCTGTGAATTAAGCCATATTTTAACACCAAGTTTTTCGAGATATTGCATTGCCTTAGCCGATGACCGATCCGTCATTCCATTCAGGAGTTTGCTACCTGCTTCGAGCAAGAAAATCTGCATGTTGCTAAAGTTGAGTTCAGGGTAATCTTTCGGAAGCACTGAGCGCTTCATTTCTGCCAAAGTGCCCGATATCTCAACCCCTGTAGGCCCACCGCCAACAACCACAATATTCATCAGGCCTTCCAGATCATCTGCGGATTGCATATTTAGCGCATCTTCCAGGTTCTGCAATAGCGTATTGCGCAAACTCAGTGCTTCAGCCACCGATTTCATAGGAATTGCTTTCTCTCGGATATGATTCATCCCAAAGAAATTTGTGCCGGCTCCAACGGCGATAACAAGGTAATCGTAAGATATGGACCCAAGGTTAGTAAGGATTTCCTTCTTTTCGCGATCTATGGCTGTAACTTCTGCTATGCGGATAATAACATTCTTCGATTTCTGAAAAATCTTCCGCAATGGAAAAGAGATGGTGCTGGGTTCGAGCCCACTTGTAGCTACCTGGTATAAAAGCGGCTGGAATTGATGGAAATTATTTCTATCGATAAGTACAACCTGGTAATTTGAACCCGAAAGTTTTGTTGCCAATTTTAATCCGGCAAATCCACCACCAACAATAATCAGTCTTTTATTGTCACTTTCAGGTATATTACTTCTCATTTTTGGAATTGATAGCTCACTAAAAACGCACCCCGTAGGTAAGCATAACACTATTGCTATGCATTTTGTTTTGGGATGGATCAACATAAGTTGGATCGTACAAGTAATAATCTTCGCTATGTGAAGTATATACATAGCCCAGATCGAGATAATACGCCTTCTCACGCAAGCCTAGTCCAAGTGAATAAGAACTTCCTGTACTGTTATTTATTCCAGATTTGTAAGGATCGCCTTCTAATCCATAACCCCCTCTGAAACTGAATTGACCATATTTCCATTCGGTTCCAAGCCGTATATTGCCTGCTCCCTTGTATTTATACCTTATGGCATCATTCTCAGCATTAAAATTATAGGAATCGGAGCTAAAGCGGGCACTGGAATAATCAACATATTCGTAATCCGCACTTAGCAAACCATATTTGCCAATTATAAATGCGATACTGCCAATAGCCCTGAGCGGGGTGGTAAGCGAATATTCAAATTCTCCATTTGGGGAACTACTGTTAAAGGATTTTTCACCATTAATTATAGGAATATCAAAAAGCGAGGCCATCGTACTATTCCATTTATCAGTCAGCTTAGCATAATAAGTGGGTGTATGAAATGCTGCACCTATGCGGATGAATTGTACCGGTTTGTAAATGATACCTAATTTGAAATTAATCCCGCTTCCCGTGGTCGAAAGGGTATTGGTTTGCTTAAAGGAATTAAAATAGCTATTCCTGTTTTCGTTATCGTTTTCGGTGTAGCTCGATTTCTCGAAATAGCGCACATAAGGCATACCCAGTGTAGCTCCTATATAAAATTTATCCAGCAGGTTGGCACCAATCGAAAGCACCATCTCATTCATTGAACCTTTGGTTTCAATATTTTTACGCTGAGTTACTCCGCCATTAGGCATATCGGCAAAATAATCCAGGGAGCCTGTTGTATCATTATAGATAAGATAGGTATCATAAGCAAGACCATTCCCATAAGAGTTGAGATTATCTGACGTAAGACCGCTAGCCTGATCAGCATAAACGCCCAGTAATGAACTGCTTGTGTTAAATCCTTTTATAATAGCACGGTTATTAAAGTTGTTGGTTCTGTTGAGGCCAAACCCAAACATTACTTTGCGCAGGGAAGAATTTTGCGCAGTACCAATATTCGTGGCCGAAACATAGCCTATATTTCCTAAATTGAAGTTCGATCGGCTATCTGTATTTTGTTCTCCGAAATAATCAGCTTTTGTATCTGCCATATATAAAGATGGCGTAATAGAAAACTCCGAAGTCCGGAATAACGCTATACCCGCAGGATTGACGCTAAGCGAAGAGAAATCGGCCCCTAAAGCGCCAAAGGCACCACCAAGTCCCGAGTATCTTGCAGTTCCAACAACTGAAAGACGTGAATACCGGAGAGCATCTACTTCATTTTGAGCATTAACATTTAAAACTCCCGCTGCCAGAGCAATGAGTATGATAAATCGTTTCATTGTTATAAGATTTAGATCGTGGTTTTACAATAAATAAACCTGCATGCTCCAGGTAAACCTGGTTTTAACTTGAGAAGCATGCAGGTCGGTCATTTATGATTATTCGGATAAAGCTTTGAATATTACCGCCTTCCGTTGTGCGAATCTGATGAACCGGATGAAGAACGTGAAGATCCTGACGATGAACCGGAACTGCTGCTTGAACTTGAACGTGAAGGTGCAGAGTAACTGTTATCGCTCGAGCGGCTTGGGGCTGAATAGGTGGAGCGGCTAGGCTGACTTCCAGAAGATGATTGATTAGAAGACCTTCTTGGGGTACTTTCTCTAATCTGTCCATTATTCCGTGTATTAGAATTAGAATTAGAATTCGATCCAGACCGTTGCTGTGGTTGGTTGTAGTTTCCGTTATTTCTCATGTCGCGGTATTTCGGAGTTGTATACTCCTGACTCGACCTGGGCTTGGAATATGAAGGAGAACTGTACGATTGAATTCGGGTTCCGGGTTGAGCGTATGTCCTGGCAGGTTGGGCAGCTTGGCGGGGAGTATTATCCCTGTATACATTTCCCCGGGGTTGTGCATTAGTATTTGTACGGCTATTGTTCTGCTGCTGAGGGTTTGCATAACGGGTTTGCGGTGCAGCCTGGCGGCCCTGCGTGTAGCGGCCTGGTTCGGCAACTCTTCCACGATATTGGGAAGGAGCAATATAACGGCCACGACCCGACTGCATGTTTTGGTTTTCACCTCTGTATACCCGTGGCGAAGTGCTTGTAGCATTACCTTGTGCTGTTCTGCCCTGTGAATTTTGTTGAACGCGACTGTTGACAGACGAGGCATCCGTATTACGAGTGTTACCAGAAGTTACATCGCGAGAAACATTGCCGCTATTAGTCCTTGCATTAGTTACTGATGATTTCTCAAGGCGGATACCGGTATTTCTTCCGTTAGTATTATTAGTGGATAAATCGCTGGTTGATTTAATCGTGCGACCCTGAACCTGACTTGTTGTGCCTGTAGAGTTACGTCCATTGGAACTACCACCGGCAAACCCGGATTGTCCCCGATGCCCATAATAATGGTTACTGTTGTTATTATACCAGGCACCTTCGTTGTTATACCAGCCGTTGTTGTACAATCCAGCATAATATCCGTTATAATAACCATCGTAATAACCTTGCCAATAGCCTCCATAACCAAAAGAAGAATATCCGCCCCAACCATAGCTGTACGAAGGCCATCCCCATCCAAAACTCATACCAAAGGAAGGGCCAAACCATCCGGAGTTGAAATAGATACTTGTTCCCCAACTCCAAGGATTATAATCGTACCAGTACATATTCGTATAGTAATCGTCGTAATAGCCGTTGAAATAACTATTGTTGTGGAAACGGCGTAAACGCGAAGCATAAGCATAGTCGTAATAATTGTCGTAATAATTACTGTTGTTGTATGTTGATTCGACAGGTTCAGAATAGCTCACCGTTGAATCATATGCCGGTTGATTGTCGGCCTGCTGGTTAGCTTCCTGAGCCTTCTCCTGTGGATTGGCGTTATTATAATCGGAGGTTACGGGTACCTGCGATTGCTTCACAACTACTTTGGCAGTAGCAGCAGGCATATCCCGTGAAGAGTAATAAACGTCGTCATACGGCGCCTGTGCCTGGTATTGAGTTGTGCAGCCTGCTGCAATGAGCAGCGGTAATACTGCAAATAGTACTAATTTTTTCATAATCAAACCCTCCATGAGTTCATGCGTTAATCTGTTGTGTATGTAAGCAAGCCTTTTATCAATCATTAAATTTATAACTTTGCCCTATGAATTTCTCCAAATATATTGCAAATTTTATACCACAAACATACTTATGGCTAAAGATTTCCCAACAAGAGCTGAAAATTATTCCCAATGGTATAACGACCTTGTTATAAAGGCCGATTTGGCCGAGAATTCGGCAGTAAGAGGTTGTATGGTTATCAAACCATATGGATATGCCCTTTGGGAAAAAATGCAAGCAGAACTTGACATCATGTTCAAGGAAACCGGCCATTCCAATGCATATTTTCCTTTGTTCATACCAAAATCGTTTTTCAGCCGCGAAGCCAGCCATGTTGAAGGTTTCGCCAAAGAGTGTGCCGTAGTTACGCATTATCGTCTTAAAAGTTCGCCTGATGGAAAAGGAGTGGTCGTAGACGAAGATGCCAAACTCGACGAAGAACTTATTATTCGCCCTACATCCGAAACCATTATCTGGGATACATACCGCACCTGGATTCAATCTTACCGCGATCTTCCTCTTCTTATCAATCAGTGGGCTAATGTAGTTCGTTGGGAAATGCGAACACGTCTTTTTTTGCGTACTACTGAATTTTTATGGCAGGAAGGGCATACAGCCCATGCTACACAGGCAGAAGCCCTCGAAGAAACTGAAAAAATGCTGGAAGTTTACGCTGACTTTGCCGAAAACTGGATGGCTATTCCTGTTCTCAAAGGTGTTAAATCGCCAAACGAACGCTTCGCAGGAGCTGTTGAAACTTATTGTATTGAGGCGCTTATGCAGGATGGCAAAGCACTGCAGGCCGGAACTTCACATTTCCTCGGACAGAATTTTGCAAAGGCTTTTGAGGTGAAATTCCTGAGTAAAGAGAACCAACTCGACTATGTATGGGCTACTTCCTGGGGTGTTTCCACACGTTTGATCGGTGCGCTGATAATGGCACATTCGGACGACAATGGGCTGGTACTTCCTCCTAAACTTGCTCCTTTACAGGTAGTTATTATTCCCATATTTAAAAACGCTGAACAATTAGCCCTGATTACCGAAAAGGCCAACCATCTTTGTGCTGAGCTGAAAAAGGCAGGCATCAGGGTTAAATACGATGGACGTGACACGTATAAACCCGGCTGGAAATTCAACGAATACGAGTTCAAAGGTGTTCCATTGCGGCTGGTAATTGGTCCTCGCGACCTCGAAAATGGCACCGTGGAAATTGCCCGGCGCGACACCCTGGAAAAAGCCAGTTACCTGCTAACTGATATTACGCATAAGGTGGAGCATCTTCTCGATAGCATACAATTGAATATGTATCAGAAAGCCTTAATATTCAGGGAAGAGAATACATTCCGGGCTGATACCTGGAAAGAATTCAATACGCTGCTCGATGGCAAAGGTGGATTTATACTCGCGCATTGGGATGGCACACCCGAAACTGAACAGAAAATAAAGGAAGAAACTAAAGCCACCATCCGGCTTATTCCGCTTAACAATCAACAGGAAAAAGGAAAATGTATTTACACAGGCAATCCTTCCACACAACGTGTAGTTTTTGCCAGGTCCTATTAATATTATGACATACAGAGTCAATCCATTACAAGTTATAGGCGTTATTCCTGCACGATACGAATCCAGCAGGTTTCCTGGCAAGCCATTAGTGATGATCAATGGAATGTCCATGATTCGCAGAGTATACGAACAAGCGCTCAAATGCAAAAACCTGAGCAAAGTTATTATTGCAACTGACGACGAGCGCATCGAAGAGCATGTGAATTCATTTGGCGGGCAGGTTATGATGACAGCCCCATACCATCGCAGCGGCACCGAAAGGGTAAGCGAAGTGGTAGAAAAACTTTACAAAAACAATCCTGAAAACACCTATGAAGTAGCTGTGAACATACAGGGTGACGAACCATATATCGATCCCAATCAAATTGATAGCCTAATTTCTTATTTTAGGGAAGAAGAAATACAGATAGCCACACTTATCCATGAAATTAATTCGCAGGACGAACTGCTCAGTCCAAATGTAGTGAAGGTAATCATTGATAAAAACCGGCAAGCTATTACTTTCAGCAGAGCTCCAATTCCATTTATGCGTGGCGTAGAAACAGACAGATGGCTGAATCACCACAC
>DASVHX010000208.1:0-2692 GCA_036382355.1 Bacteroidales bacterium | reverse complement strand
TTTGAGATAGCTAACGAAGGCACATTGTTTCTGGATGAAATAGCCGATATGCCGCTATCATTGCAAGCCAAATTGCTCAGGGCGATAGAAGAGAAAAAAATCAAACGTGTAGGAGGAAACGACGAAATATCGGTAGATTTTCGGGTTATTTCAGCCACTAATCACGATTTTAAAAAGCTATTGGACGACCGTGTTTTCCGGCTTGACCTTTTCCACCGCCTCAATACGCTTACCATTCATATCCCTGCCTTGCACGAGCGTAAGGAAGATATATTGCCACTGCTCAGTTATTTTAAGAAATACTTTGCAGTAAAGCTCAACAAACCTGAGCCTGATATTGATCCGGCTTTAATTCAGAAACTCAGCCAATACAATTTCCCGGGGAATGTGCGCGAACTCCGAAATATGACCGAACGGGCACTTATTTTTTGCCAGTCTGGGTTACTTGGCCCCGACGACTTTCCGCTACTGGCCAGCGAACCATCTATGTCCTCACCAACTGCGTCGGGGATGAGCCTGGATGCAATGGAACAAACCCAGGTAATCCGGGCACTGGAAGCCTGTAACTACAACCAGATACAGGCAGCCCGCCTCCTGGGTATTTCGCGCGATGCACTCATCCGCCGCATGCATAAATTCAATATCCGCATTTCTAAGGAGGCTGAAAGCTAGTATTCAGAGCATTTTTTCTTAAGTTTTATCCCGGCAAACCGCACAGATGTGCGGTTTTTTTATTGTAAGCCTCGTCATCAGGCCACTTCAGGCATTTTTAGTTGAATTATTTTGAATAAAAATGTAAGCTATTATCAATCTCTCAAATATTGGTATTCAGGCAATTACAATTATGTGAGAATCCTACTTGACGAATACAGCACTAAGCCTGGTGTGTTAAAGTCAAAAATCCTTCAGTTCGGAACGAAAGTTGAAATGCGCGGCATCCCGCATAATCGCGCGGGAATTCTTATAAAGGACAAAGAATAAAAAAAAGCATTTCACCATCGCTCCCATTTTATGAAGAAACTTTACATACATTTTGTCACATACACTGGATTGTTTGCCCTTTTGGTTTTGGGAAATGCTTCTGTTGCTCAGGAATGGAATGCTATCAGCTCAAATACAGCTACTGCTGCGCAGGTAGAATTGCTAACATCAATTGGGAGCCGCAGTACTTTGCATGTGACAATTCCGGGTTTTTCACTTGAGCAGGTGATGGTTCAGGGTCGCGAAGAGGAAATCGTACGCTTGTCAGGTGCACAGCCTTTGCAGGAACCCGGCGCTCCCGACCTGGTTAGTGTTACTGCTTCTTTGCTTATTCCGGCAACAGCCGAAATGGGGTTTACCGTAACCTCATCAAAATTTATTGATTATCAGGATATCAGTATTGCACCATCACTGGGCGAACGCATGCGCACAACCAACACCTCGGCAACTGATTACTCTTATGGCGCTGCTTATTCGCGCAATGAATTTTTCCCGGGGAATATGGCGTTATTAAACCGCCCATACATTGTACGCGATTACCGTGGCCAATCTGCTAATATTTTTCCTTTTCAGTATAATCCTATTACTCATACGCTCAGGGTTTATTATGATATAACTATCAGTATTGAACAAGTTGGCAATCAGGGAGAAAATCAAATGTCCGCTAAGATGACATCACAGGCAGCTGACCCGGAATTTCAACAAGTCTATAACAAGTTATTCCTTAATCAACCTCAGACAAAATATGCTCAGGTGAGCGAAAACGGCCGCATGCTCATCATAGCTTATGGCGAATATATTCCTGCCATGAAATCCTTTGTGGAATGGAAAAATACCAGGGGGATTCCTACCGAAATAGTTGATGTGGCTTCCATTGGCGATGCAAACAGCATCAAACAATATGTATCTGATTATTATTACAGCAAAGGTTTAACATATCTGCTGCTCGTAGGCGATAATAACCAGGTGCCTACTATTACGCTGACTAATGGTGGTTCGGATAATAGTTATGCTTATGTGGCCGGCGACGATCATTATCCTGATCTTTTTGTCGGAAGGTTTTCGGCAGAAAACGAAGCTCAGGTAAAGACACAGGCTGATCGCACGATAAACTATGAAAAATATCCCGATGCAGGGGCAAATTGGTACGAAAACGCTACGGGAATAGGATCAGAACTTGGACCTGGCGATGATGGCGAATATGATTTTCAGCACATCCGCAATATGATGGGGGATTTATTAAAATACAATTATACAAAAGCCTCCGAATTATATGATGGAAGCCAGGGTGGCGCAGATGCTTCCGGCAATCCTGATGCCAGAATGGTGGTAGATAATATTAATAATGGGACCGGCCTCATGATGTATATTGGTCATGGATCATCGAGTTTATGGAGCACAACCCAGTTTTCCCGCAACAATGTAGCCGATTTGCGCAATGCGGGCAAGTATCCTTTTATCTGGTCGGTGGCATGCGGTAATGGTGACTTTGTTAATGGTACTTGCCTGGCGGAAGATCTTCTGCGGGCTTCGTACAAAGGACAGCCAACCGGCGCAATTGCTGCTTTGATGGCTTCAGGTGAACAGAGTTGGTATCCCCCCATGGAAGCTCAGGATGAGATGGTAGATCTGCTGGTAGAAAGCAAAACAGGCAATATCAAGCGCACGTTCGGTGGTATTTCGATGAGCGGCTGCATGAAAATGATGGATA
>DASVHX010000207.1:0-1720 GCA_036382355.1 Bacteroidales bacterium | reverse complement strand
TACCCACCGGCTCCGGAAATACAGTTACGTTATCATTGTTTGCCAAACCATGCAATGCTTCGCTCCACCAATTGAATTTTTTAATGCCCAGTCTTGGTATTGCTGGCGACTGGTCAAACATCAGCGATGCTTTTTCTGTTAATGTTAATCTCGACAGCAAGTCTTTAGCACGTTCTTCCGAACTTAATGCGGGGTTTTGATAAGGTAATTGTTGTGCCACTGCAACTGCACCGCTAAAAAATAGGTAACAACCAACAAAAAAAATTCTTACAGTTCTTTTTTTCATCCTGTGTGTTTAATTATTTTTTATTTAAAAAGTAATTGTGCAAAAGTGTACAGGTTGTTTCTCCATACAGGCCATGTATGTCCCCCAGGATATTCGTTGTACGTGTATTTGATCTTCATTTCATCCAGTTTGCTAATCATAATCTGTCCGTTTTTCCAGGCAATGTCTTCTTTGCCTCCCTCTGAAATCCAGAATGCCTTCAGCCTATTGTTTACCTTATCAGTATTCTCTTTCATGAAGCTGTATTGTGCATCGCTGATATTGTTCATCATCGGCACTATCCATCCGGAACTAAATACACCGAGGTTAGAAAACATGTCTGTATTATTGATGCCGGTATATAAAGTATGCATACCACCCAGTGATAGTCCTGCCATTGCACGGTTATTGGCATCATTCAGGCTGCGGTAATTTTTTTCAACGAAGGGAATAATGGCCTCTTTCATTTCTCTTTGAAATAATTTTAATGAACTTTCGATGCCACCTGCATTAAATCCGCCTGCACCAATGTTTGCATCTGGCATAACAATCAACATGGGTTTTGCTTTGCCTGCGGCAATCAGGTTATCAAGAATGAGGTCAGTTTTGCCCTGTGTAGCCCAACCGGTCTGGTCTTCGCCTCCACCATGTAAAATGTATAACACAGGATATTTCTCATTTTGTTTTTCATCGTAACCAGGAGGGGTGTAAATGTTCATCTGCCTCCAGGAGTTGGTGACTTTAGAAAAATATTTTCTTGTTCTGATATCACCATGCGGCACATCCCTCAACGCATAATATCCGCCACCTGCAAATGGAATTTCTATTCCACTTGCCATGCGGCCCATACCATAAAAGCTTTGGCTTGCAGGGTCTGCAATGGCAACACCATCTATAATCAAAGAATAATAATGGAACCCTTCACTGATGGAATCGGTAGTAACCGTCCATATTCCGGCAGTATCTTTTACCATGTCATATTTTTTACCAAGATCTACCTGCACTTTTTTTGCATCAGGCGCTTTTGTGCTGAACATCACACGGCTATCGGCAGTGATTTGCGGATAAGCAGCATTGCGAATATTGGTTGCAGCAGGTGCTCCCGCTACCGGGTATTTTGAAAATGTGGATGGATCAACCGGTTTGAAAATTAACTGGGAGAACATGAACAAACCGTTCTTCCACACTTTAAAGTCATGTACGCCGGGTTCTATAAAATAAATATGAGGCACATTATTTTTATTTAAATAATCGTGTAATCTTTTGCTAAAGGAAATCAGCCCATCGCTGGCACCGCAGGACATCCATAGCAATTTTATTTTTTCTTTTGCTGCATTAACATCCGGCACTAATTCCTGCGGCGTTTTTGTATTAGGTGCAGAAGAGAAACCTCCAATCCATGCGAACCTATCAAGGTTGCCCAAACCAAAATTCAATGATTGACCGCCACCCATT
>DASVHX010000206.1:0-5511 GCA_036382355.1 Bacteroidales bacterium | reverse complement strand
TGGATGCCTTGCAGGATAAGTTGTATGCGGAGGATAAGTGGTCGCTGCTCGTAATTTTCCAGGCTATGGATGCCGCCGGAAAAGACGGCGCCATAAAACACGTAATGTCGGGTGTGAATCCGCAGGGTTGCCAGGTATATTCCTTTAAAGCTCCAAATACCGAGGATATCGACCATGATTATATGTGGCGCTGCATGAAAAATTTGCCTGAACGCGGACGCATCGGAATATTTAACCGATCGTATTATGAAGAAGTGCTTATTGTTCGCGTACATGAACAAATCTTCAAATCACAGAAAATTCCAGCAGCATTGACCACTAAAAATATCTGGGACGATCGCATGAAGGATATTCGCCATTTTGAAGATTATCTATACCGCAATGGAACTATTGTTGTGAAACTTTTTCTTAATGTTTCAAATAATGAACAAAAGAAACGGTTCATCGAGCGTATTGATAATCCTGACAAAAACTGGAAATTCAGTGCGGCCGATGCCCACGAACGTGAGTTTTGGGATGATTACATGAATGCATACGAAGAGATGATTAAAAATACATCAACCGAAAAATCACCATGGTATGTGGTACCTGCAGATAATAAGCCTTATGCGCGCATTGTAGTTGCCTCTGCCATTATCAATGCACTGGATTCGATGAACCTGGAGTATCCAAGAGTGAGCGAAGAACAAATTGCTGAATTACAAAAGTTAAAACAGGAGTTAATGAAAGAAAAATAAAATCCATGTAAAACAGTGTTTTGAGTTGATAAAAAAAGTTTGGCGTGCATGGAGTCATTTTTAAACAGTATCAATTACCCATAACAATCTTCCTCATGTGGAAAAAATATTTTCCGGCTTCTGAATGGCTTCCACTGTACACTTTAAAAATATTTGCTACTGATGCATTATCAGGAATTACATTGGCTGCATACGCTATTCCTGTTTCATTAGCCTATGCCATGTTGGCAGGATTACCTCCGCAATATGGCGTTTACGGATACCTCCTTGGCGGATTGTTTTATGCGATGCTCGGAACTGGCCGGCAACTTGCCATAGGCCCAACTGCAGCTATCTCATTACTTATCGGAACTACAATAGCAGGTCTTGCTCATGGCGATGTGCAGCGTTGGGCAGATATTGCCTCGCTTACTGCACTTATTTTTGCAGTAATGAGTATAGTTGCTTATTTACTTCGACTAAATAGTGTCGTTAATTTTATCAGCGAAACAGTATTACTTGGATTTAAAGCGGGCGCTGCCATCGCCATCGGCCTTACGCAATTACCAAAATTATTTGGCTTCACAGGAGGAGGCGCTAATTTTTCCGAACAATTAAAAATGCTATTCTATCAATTACCCGAAACGAATTACAGTATTCTAATCTTTGGTATTTTAGCCATCGTGGCCTTGATAGTGGGAGAAAAGCTTCTGCCCGGAAGGCCGGTTGCAATTATTATCGTTATCATTTCCACCATCCTTATTTCTTTTACATCTCTCAGATATGTCGGTTTTAAGACTGTGGGGCTCATGCCATCAGGATTGCCTCAACTTCATCTCCCATCAATGGTTGGCCAGGATATGTACAAAGTTATTCCTCTTGCATTTGCTTGTTTTCTACTGGCTTATATCGAAAGCGTTTCGGCTGCCAAAACACTGGCTCAAAAAAATGGCTATGAAATTGATCCTCATCAGGAATTGCTCGCCTTGGGTGTTGCCAATATCGCTGTAGCTTTGGGACAGGGATATCCCGTAAGTGGTGGCCTGTCTCAGTCTGCAGTTAACGACAAAGCCGGCGCTAAAACACCTATGTCGTTATTAGTAGCTTCTGCTGTTATTGCTTTATGCCTTTTGTTTCTGACGGGAATGCTGAAAAACCTACCCAATGTGATTCTTGCTGCCATCGTGCTTGTCGCCATCAGGGGATTGGTCGATTTGAAAGAATTTAATCACTTGCGTAAAATTCATCGTCAGGATTTTGTTATTGCCCTTATCACGCTGTTTGGCGTACTTATTTTTGGAATACTCAACGGAGTACTTATTGCTGCAATAATAACCTTGCTTTTAATGATTAAGTCTGTTTCGAAACCTCATATTGCATTTCTTGGCAGGATTCCGGGGACCAAAAGATATACTGATATTGGCCGTCATCCGGATAATGAAATCATTCCCGGTGTTCTGTTATTCAGGGTTGAAGCATCAGTTCTCTATTTTAATGTTGAGAATATCCGGAATACAATATGGTCCAAAATTCTTTTATCTGATCCTTCTCTAAAAACTGTAATCTGGGATCTGAGTTCGTCGCCATATGTTGATCTTGCCGGAGCGAAACTGATCAGAAGGTTATACCAGGACCTGGCTGCAAAAGGTATTTCGTTCAAAATAGCAGAAGCCTATTTCGAAGTACGGGATACATTGCGCGCAGAAGGCCTCGAACATTTATTCGGACATATCAGCCGAAAGGCTTCGGTGAGCGATCTCGTTGATGATTGCATAAAACATGAATAAAATTACATCTCCACGTTTATTTACAACCTAATCCTAGAAGTCAGAGCGAAATTTCAATCTTCACTATTTTCTTTTTTATCTTTTCGAAACGCAGCAAATGAACCACCTTATCGATTTTATCGCGTTTCACAGCCACAAAGGAGGAATAATCCAATACTTCTATCAGGCCAACTTCATCTTTGTGTAGTTTGCCTTTCTGAATCAATAAACCGACAATATCCGTTTTATTGATCTTGTCCTTCTTTCCTGCTGCGATATAGAGTGTATCCCATTCCGAATTATCAGGTAAACGAGAATTTACGGGCAAATCAACATATTCAGGTTTTTCTTTCAGGAAAGCAGGCAAATGATCGCCCTCACCCATAATCAGGTAAGAAGTTCCTTCGGCGTGCATGCGGGCTGTACGTCCGTTGCGGTGCATAAATGCATCAGCCGTAGCAGGAAACTGGTAATGGATCACATTTTCTATTTCAGGGATATCGAGCCCACGCGATGCAAGATCTGTTGTAATCAAAATACGATGGCTGCCATTGCGGAACTTGATCAAAGCCCGTTCGCGTTCTTCCTGCTCCAACCCGCCATGGTAGATGTCATGCACCAGGCCTTTGCCCCAAAGCAGCTCGCTGATGCGCGAAACAGCTTCACGATGGTTACAAAAAATCAATGTCGTTTTATTGCCTAATTTGCAAATGAGCGCAAAGAGTGCATCCAGTTTATCGCGCCCTTCGCTTACAATGGCTTTCAGCTTTAAACCTTTCGGTAATTCATCAGAAAGAAAATTCAACCTCTCTGGCGAAGATACTCCGGTAAACACAGGAATTTCGATAGCTTCTGAAGCTGAAGTTAAAAAGCGCTTATTCAGATGATGAAGTTCACTGATGATATAAGACATTTCTTCCTGAAACCCGAATTCAAGGGATTTATCAAACTCGTCCAGTATAATAGTACTGACAGAAGTTGTATCGAAAGTTCCGCGCCGGATATGATCGGCTATTCTGCCTGGAGTACCAATGAGAATTGCCGGTGGATGTTTCAGGTTATTCTTTTCTACCTTCATCGGATGGCCACCATAGCAGCAATTCACCTTCAGTTCGGTCCCCATAGAGCGGAACACCTGCTCTATCTGAAGGGCCAATTCGCGCGAAGGAGCTAAAATGAGTACCTGGACACCTGTAATACTTGTATCAATCAGGCTTAATGCCGGCAAGAGGAATGCCAGCGTTTTGCCAGATCCCGTGGGAGAAAGCAATACAATATCACTTCCTCTTTTGTTCGCTTCCAGCGAAGCCAGTTGCATTTCGTTAAGTGCAGCAATCTTCAGATTCTCCAGTGCTTTTTGTATCATTTATTTGCTCATTGGGATGTGGCAAAGGTAGGGCTAATCAGCTATCATCGGACTGAGGAGAGCAAACAGCGTACTCCGGTTAAAGCAGACTGGTAAATCCCGGTAATATCGGGCCTTAATTTATTAAGCCTCATTTTTCATACCCATTTTCCCATACACAAAAATTTATTACCCGCATTTCTAAACCTATCAACTTATCGTAGCTTTGTACTTACCAACCTTGCATAAATACATACATCTGTGATGGCAGGTTGCTGAGTAAAATAACCCGAATAATAGACCGATGAAGAATTCTATGCTAACTATACTGATTGCTTTAGCAACTTTCACGCTCACATTTGCACAAAGTGAGCCAATTACTATAAATGGCAAAAAGGCACTTCCAAACGGAAGAAGCTTTCCGACCATTGGTAATCGGATTCCACAAAACAATAACAAAACAACAACGATAACCCATTTAGAAATACCCAAAACACTACCTAACGACATTATAATCCGGCATGCAGGATATTCCTTGCTTTATGATGAACACCATGAACAGGCAAAATGGGTTGCCTACGAACTAACAAGCGCTGAAACGCATAAAGTAGCAAAGAGGACAAATAAATTTTTACCCGACCCCCTGGTGAAGACAAATTCGGCAAATGATAGTGATTACGCTGGTTCCGGATATGACAGAGGCCATCTTGCGCCGGCAGGAGATATGGGCTGGTCTTCTGTTACAATGGCAGAATCATTTTATTACAGCAACATGAGCCCGCAGGTCCCAGCCTTCAACAGGGGGATTTGGAAAAGATTGGAAGAATTAGTCAGGACGTGGACCATAGAATACAATGCCGTATATGTGGTTACAGGTCCCGTGCTAACAAAGGACCTGTCTGCGATAGGACCGGATGAAGTATCGGTACCAAAGTATTTCTATAAAGTAATTCTCGATTATACCGGGCAGGATATTAAAGGCATTGGGTTTATTTTGCCAAATGCCGGATCGGGCAATCCTTTGCAAAATTACGCTGTAACTATTGACAGTGTCGAAAAATTCACCGGCATCGATTTTTTTCCTGCACTCCCCGACTTACAGGAAGAACAAATAGAAAATTCGCTGTGTATCCCATGCTGGTCATGGAGCAGGGCAACAAAATAAATTAACTAAAAACTAAAAGTTAAAAGTTATTGCTAACTAAAAACTAAGTTCCTATTTTGAAATTCCTTTATTTTCACATCATCAAATTTTTGAATCTTCAAATCTTCACATCTTCACATCATCTTTGATTCTATTCTTATTTGAATATGGACATTATTTAATACTTTCGATTATCTGGGCAATAACTTCATCCCGGACTATCTGCTATATCTCTTACGCCACCTTAGTATTCCTGCAAACGCAAAAATAGGTCGCTCCTGTTATTAAGATGATACTGCAGTCTCAGATTATCATAATACCACTTCTTGTAATGTTAAACAATCGGTATAACAAAACTTAGCCCAGAGATTTTGCTCTTTATTTCATATTATAGACTTTTTTCCTTTCTTACCCTATATTATTAGGGGTACATTTTCATATTTTGTATTAATTATCGTTTTTTTTAACTTTTTTAAGGGTCATTAAATTATTTTTTATATTTTTGCAAAATAAAAAGCAATTAAAAAATGGCAACACTTA
>DASVHX010000205.1:0-2626 GCA_036382355.1 Bacteroidales bacterium | reverse complement strand
TCGGATTAGTCTGGATCCGCTGGGCAAATAAGGCTTCCGGGTTCAATCTCCCTTTGTTTGATTTATTTGAAAGGTCTGATTCGGCGTTTTAATAGCCTTACTTCTAAAGAAATATTTTATAAGGCTGTTTGCTCCCACCCATTCCCATTATAAAAAGCTACTTCCTTAATATCTGCTTCGGCAAGTAACTGATTGGCAATATCAAAAGCGCCATTCAACTCTTCCGCTTTATGGGCATCGGAACTTATCGTAACGCGAACCCCCAGTTTCTTCAATTGTTTCAGTATTTCAATTCCCGGAAAGGTGGTGTTGGAACGTTTCTTATAAATGCCCCGCGTATTCACTTCCACTATTGTTCCGGTTTCCGCGATTAAGCCAAGCGTCTCGCTTACCAGTGCCTTATGCCACGGCTCGTCCTCGCGAAAATAGCATTCCCGGTTATGCATCTTAATCTTATCCAGATGACCTATGATATCAGGTTTCTGTGTTTCGACCATCCTGTTTATCTGATGGTAATATGCTGTAACAGCTTTACGGATATCACCATCAAACAGGTATGCAAGTCCATCATCATAAATCTCGGGCACAGGCCCATCGATGAACCAAAGTTCACCGGAAGGCGATACCACCAGATGCACTGAGCCAATGGTATAATCTAACCTACACTGCGCTGCGACCATTGCGAAATCCTCTGAATAACCGGGGATGTAATCCATCTCCATTCCAAGCCAGATTTTTATTTTGACGGCATACTGTTCGGCCATCTTGCGGACTGTAACGGAATATTCTTCAAGTTGGGTCCCGTTTAATGCAAAGGTATTTTCAAAAGGTAAGGGTGAATGTTCCGAAAAACCAAGTGCATCGAATCCGAGATCCAGCGCTTGCTTTATGAACATTTCGGGCTCTCCGGTTCCATCGGAAAAGCGTGTATGTGTGTGGTAGTTGAAGAGCATCTGGTTAATTGGTTGAGAAGTTTGAAGTGTTTGAAAATGCTTTTAGTTTTACAATCAAACCATCAAGCCATCAATCATTTTCTATCAATTTGTACAATTTATCATTGCGCCGGACGAGCGAAGTAACCGGAATGGAGCATAATTCGCCTTTAATCGCGGTATGCACAACCTTGAGATCGACCCGTATTTCTTTCAAATTGTCTTCGTAAACCCCGGTTGTGGCACCGTTAATTTGTATGGAATCGCCAACATTAAGTGGTTGCGCTTCGATGCGGATTTCGGCCACATTCAGCTTCACAAAATAGTTGGTCACTTTGCCTATGTATTCCTTGCGCATGGTGGCCTGGGAACCGTATTTGCCCGACCACTCGCCGATCTTCTGGCCCTGGTAGTAACCATCCCAGAATCCGCGGTTGTAGACGCTACTTAATTCTGCATTCCAATGGTCAATATTTTTCTGAGAATAAGTGCCATCGAAACAGGCATCCACAGCTTCCCGATAAACGCGCGTAACTGTTTTAACGTATTCCGGTGCACGGCCACGACCTTCAATCTTCAGGACCGTAACGCCTGCTGCCAGGATTTTATCCAGGAAATCAATGGTTTTAAGATCTTTCGGCGACATAATATATTCATGGTCGACTTCCAGTTCCAGTTCAGATTCCTTATCCTTTACGGTATAGGCGCGGCGGCAGGGTTGCAGGCAGGCTCCCCTGTTGGCTGAATGATTAAAATTATCGAGGCTCAGGTAGCATTTGCCCGAAACGGCCATGCACAAGGCACCATGTACAAATATTTCAATCTTTACCAACCCGCCTGATGGTCCGCATATCTTTTGCGCTTCGATTTGCCTGATGATAGAAGCTACCTGATCCAGACTAAGTTCGCGGGCGGTAACCATCACATCGGCATAGCGCGAAAAGAATTTTACCGCTGCCAGGTTTGTGATGTTGCATTGGGTAGAAATGTGCACTTCCATACCGCTGGAGCGGGCATATTCCAGCACTGCAAAATCAGAAGCGATAACGGCCGAAACACCATGTTCTTTGGCAGCATCAATTATACTGTGGATTTCGATGAGTTCTTCGTCGAAGACAACCGTATTCAAAGTAAGGTAAGAGCGCAAGCCATGTTCGCGACAGATGCCTGTAATGGTTTCGAGGTCGTCGAGCGAAAAATTAACGGACGAACGCGCCCGCATATTTAGCTTACCCACCCCAAAATAAACCGCATTTGCACCGCCCTGAATAGCAGCCATCAGCGACTCGTAAGAGCCGACCGGCGACATGATTTCGATCTGGTGCTTTTCCATTGAACTCTTATTTAACTACTTTTTAAACTGGTTTCAGGTTATTTCTGAACAGCCATCTTGCACCATACTGAGGGGCTAATTTCTAAGTACCATTTATATTGGAACACGGATGACGCTGATCAGGCGGATTTAAACGGATTTTTTAACAACTGCTATTATTCCTGCTTTGGCGGGTAGATAAGGAATAATTTCTAATGCCGTGACACATGAATCCTTTCTCTTTTCTCCAAACTCCTTTACCTTTAACCTTTATACTTTCTACTTTAACCTTTATACTACTATTCTCAAACAAATCTCTTTTAGTTGCTCTTCCGAAATAGCCGAAGGTGAGTCGATCATCACATCTCTTCCCGAATTATTT
>DASVHX010000204.1:0-7599 GCA_036382355.1 Bacteroidales bacterium | reverse complement strand
CCCTTGCACAGCACAAAAAACAAAATTAGTGCCCCCGGCATCCAGTGTCATTACGATTCGTTGGTCATTATGGTAACGCATGTTATCAGGTTTGATCGATTAATATTAATGTATATTTGAAGTGCTAATAAGGATAAAATTTCATAATAATATCTATATGTATTTCATCAACTGACTGTTAGACAAAACATTCTTTAAGTGTAATATATACACTTTATCAATCATACAAAGCTAGAATTTTTAATGGATTTTCATACAAAAATGCAAAATTTGTTCTAGGTTTTTAAAATATACTTTACTTGTGCGGATTCCGGATAAATTATTCCTACTGACTTTTAATGGGCCTCCAGCCAGTTCTCACCTGTGTTTACCTCCACTTCTACAGGTACGCGCATGGGGATGGCTTCCTTCATCAGTTTATGTACGATTGGTTTTACAATATCAATTTCTTCGCGATGGACATCAAAAACCAATTCGTCGTGCACCTGCATTATCATGCGGCTGCGCAAATTTTGCTCGTTTAAAGCATTATGAATCTTAATCATCGCGATCTTGATCATATCCGCGGAAGAGCCTTGAATTGGGGCATTGATAGCGTTGCGTTCGGCAAAGCCGCGCATATTGCCATTTGCTGAATTGATATCGTGGATATAGCGCCGGCGTTTCATAATGGTTTCTACATACCCGTTTTTTCGTGCAAATTCCAGTGTTTTATCCATGTATTGCTGTATGCCTGGAAATTTCTCGAAGTATTGACGGATAATTTCAGCGGCTTCCCCCTTTGGGATATTAAGTTGTTCGCTAAGACCATAAGCGGAAATACCATATACAATACCGAAATTTACTGTTTTGGCATTTCGCCGCATGTCCTTTGTCACTTCTACGGCAGGAACTGCATAGATAGTCGCGGCAGTAGTTGTATGAATGTCGACTCCCCGTGTAAATGCCTCCAGCATACCGGCATCACCACTCATTTCGGCGATAATGCGCAGTTCGATCTGCGAATAGTCAGCAGAAAGCAACACATAGTTGCTGTTGCGCGGAACAAATGCTTTGCGGATTTCGCGGCCACGTTCGGTGCGAATAGGTATATTTTGCAGGTTTGGGTTATTGGAACTCAGCCTGCCGGTAGCTGCAACGGCCTGGTTATATGATGTATGAATACGCCCGGTGCGGGGGTTTACAAGTAGTGGAAGTGAATCGACATAAGTTGATTTCAGTTTGGTGAGCGAACGGTAATCGAGGATTAGTTGAACAATAGGATGCTTATTCACCAGTTTAACGAGAATTTCCTCGCCGGTGGCATATTGTTTGGTTTTGGTCAGCCTCATTTTATCGGTAATTTTCATCCTGTCGAAAAGGATTTCGCCCATCTGCTTGGGAGAACCGATGTTGAATTTAACGCCTGCCTGAGTGAATATCTCCTGCTCCAACTGAACGATTTCGGTTTTTAGTTGTATCGAAAATTCATCCAAAGCAGCCGAATTGAGTTTTACACCTTCGGCTTCCATCGCTGCAAGCACTGGCATAAGAGGCATTTCTATTTTTTCGAATAATTCGCGTGCTCCGGCTTTATCCAGGCCTGGTTCCAAAGCAAGCCTCAGTTGTAGCGTTATGTCGGCATCCTCGGCGGCATATTCTTTCACTTGTTCAAGATCAATCATGCGCATGGTGAGTTGATCGCGTCCTTTTTTGCCGATAAGCGTTTCTATTGATACAGGTTTGTAGTTGAGATAAGTCATGGAAAGAAAATCCATACCATGGCGCAGGTCGGGCTGTATAAGATAATGCGCCAGCATGGTATCAAAAAGTTGTCCTTTAACTTCTATATTGTACCAGCGCAACATTGCGATATCGAATTTCATGTTCTGCCCTGTTTTTGCAACGGCCTTATCGGCGAATATTTCGCTGAATTCAGCAACGATGGCTGCTGCCTCGTTATAGTTTTCAGGTACAGGAACGTACCAGGATTCATGGGGCTTCACGGAAAACGACATCCCTACGAGTTCAGCATTATTCGGATCAAGTCCTGTTGTCTCGGTATCGAAACAGAAAGTTCCTGCCTGCTTCAACTGCAGGATCAAAGCCTGTCGTTTTTCGAAAGTATCGGTCAGATAATAAGTATGATCGACAGTATTAATAGTCTTCATGTCCGAAATCACTTCAGCCAATTCTCCCTGAGCAGGTTTTTCCTGTGGAAAAGAATCTCCAAAGAGATCCATCACACCTGCCTGGCTTTTGGCAGTTGCTTTCGGTTTAGGCTCGCTTGTATCGGCATCGCCAAAAATCCGTTTGGCGAAATTGCGGAATTCGAATTCGTCGAGAAGTTTTCGCAGCTCCGCTTCGTTGGGCGAAGAGTAAATAAGTTTATCGGGTTCAAGTGCAATGGGCACATCAAGGATAATGGTGGCCAATTGCTTCGAAAAGATTGCTGATTCGCGGTTAGCGATTACTTTTTCGCGTAATATTTCGTTCGGAATTTCATTAGCATGCTCCAGGACGTTTTCCAGCGTATCGAACTTTTCAAGCAGTTTCCGGGCAGTAACTTCTCCTACACCTTTGATGCCTGGGATATTGTCCGATACATCGCCCCAAAGGCCCAACATATCAATTACCTGCTCCGGACGTTTGATTCCAAAACGTGTACATATTTCTGCAGGACCCATAACTATGGGTTTTTCGCCAAATTTGGCTGGCTTTACCATAAAAATATTCTCCGATACCAGTTGCCCGAAATCCTTGTCGGGAGTTACCATATAAACGGTGAATCCTTCTTTCTCAGCTTCTTTTGCCAGGGTGCCAATCACGTCGTCGGCTTCATAACCTTCCACAAAAAGAATAGGAATATTGAATGCTTCAATAAGCCTTTTGATGTGCGGTATTGCAATTGAAAGATCTTCGGGCATAGCCTGCCGTGTTCCTTTGTATTCGGCAAAATCGCCATGCCTTACGGTAGGCGCCATAGTATCGAAAGCGATGCCGATATGCGTAGGTTTATCGTTGCGCAGGATATCGAGCAAGGTATTGGCAAACCCAAGAATGGCTGAAGTATTCAGTCCTTTCGAGGTTAAACGCGGGTTCTTGTTCAAAGCATAGAATGCCCTGTAAATAAGGGCCATGGCATCGAGAAGGTATAATTTTTTTGGAGGCTCATTCATGCGTTTTATCTTTTTTGAGGGGCATAAAGTTAACCATTTCGGCCAGAAGTGGGCGATGGTGGTTACTGATTAGTTCATGCATTGAAGAAACGGAGATGATGATAACTTTCCAGATATTTTCCCTTGCTATTGTAGAATGTTGAAATCGGGATGTTGAAAATAAATAATCCGGATGATAGTGAATTTCGGAATTTCCCAATTCCGCAACTATAAAACTTTGAACTTCTGGATGCTTGATTTACGAAGCCGACTGATGCAGAGCCGTTAATGGCAGCGAGAACGAAAATGCAGAGCCTTTGCCCAGTTCGCTATTAACCCAAACATTTCCGCCATGCTCTTCTACAATTTTCCTGACAATAGCCAATCCAAGACCTGTACTGTCTTCGCCATTTGTTGATTTGGTGCTCGAAACCTGGAATTCGTTGAAAATTAATGGAAGCTCTTCTTCACTAATACCCTGCCCCTGATCTTCAACAGTAGTAAGAATGTTAACTTCCTGCCGCGCTACGGATATTCGCAATGAAGTTCCCGGAAAGGAATATTTTACAGCATTATTGATTAAATTATTCAAAACCTGTTCAATCTTATTATCGTCAAATTCGAAATCGGGAATACCTCCTACTACAACAAAATCCACGTTCATATGATGGGCCCTGGTATATGCTTTATAGATTTTTAGACGGTTTTTCAGAAAATCGACATAATTCTGCTTTACCATTTTCAGTGTTAATTTACCGGATTCAATCTTCGAAAAATCCAGCAGGTCGTTTATCAGACTTAGCGAAAACAGGCTTAATTTGCCAAGGTCGTTAAACATTGAAACCTTCTCATCATTATCCATTTCCTGGTGCGATTCTTTCAGGATATCTGTAATGGTAATCATATTACCTATCGGACTTCGCAGATCGTGAGCAGCTATGCCAAGGAATCTGTTTTTCTGATAATTGAGTTCCTCCAACTTTGCATTTTTCTGTTCGAGTACTAAACGTTGTTCCTGAAGTTCCGTATTATCATCGATAATAATCAGTGCCATCTCGTTATGATCGAATGAAATTAATTTAGTGGTATAACTCAGGTATTTATTTTCAAGTTTGCCATTTATCGAAAATTTTCGATCGAGGATTCCTTTGTTCATCGGAATATGATCGAGAAAAGTATTGAGCAGGGCTATACGCAGATCGCACGCATTGCAATATTCGGTTGTTCCACATTGCCTTGCTCCTTCTTCCGTATATATGCATCCCAGTGCATTTCCGCACAACTTACCAAGGATTTGGTCCTCGGTCCGCTGAAACAGATTGCCAAAAGCTTTGTTGGAATTCTTAACTTTTAAGTCGGCAGCAACAATAAAGATAGTGGATGAGATATTATCAATCAGAATATTCAGGAAATCACTTGATTCACTTAAATCTTTAATATTTACAGTCATATACTCTGATTTTGAATGCTGTGCGTTTTCCTAAGTGAATTGTTGCCGAAAATAGCTATTATGCCGGGTGACTGATTGCAATTGAACATTTAATATTAATGGCATTTTTGTCCAAAAGTAATCCTGAAAGTATAGACAAAAAGTCACTTCTTTTTTATAATAGCATCTTTGGCGTGAAAAATACAACCTCATAACTATTGTTATTATTCTCTTTATCAATTGCTAAATTTCTTTTTAAACCACTCTATGAACATTTGCAACCTTCACTTGTTAAACTCATGATTTCTCGTATAAGACTGCCGCAATTCAGCCCGTCGCATATATTCACAACATCAGCATCATATTTACCGGGTTGGCATTTCTTTTTTATCTATTTATTTGTTAGAACCACAAAAAGAAATCATGAAGTACTACATAAGAAATATGGTATGCGCCGGTTGCATAATGGTGGTAAAGACAGAATTGGAAAAACTGGGTATTCAAAGTCTATCAATAGAATTAGGTGAAACTGAGATTAGCGACGATCTTTCGGATGAGCAGTTAGAATCATTCGGCAAAGCCATTCGCCGGTTTGGGTTCGAAATAATGGACGATAAGAAAAACTATCTTATCGAAAAGATAAAACACGCCGTATTCCAACTGGTGAATTATACGGATGAAGATATTAAAATAGGTTTATCCGATTACATCAGCATCAAAGTCAATCACAGTTATATTTATCTTAGTAATCTCTTTTCGGAAGTAACCGGAACTACTATAGAGCAATATATCATCACCAAAAAAATTGATCGGGTAAAGGAGTTGCTCATCTACGATGAATTCAGCCTTTCCGAAATTTCTTTCAGAATGCACTACAGCAGTGTAGCTCATCTATCCGCACAATTTAAAAAAGTTACCGGATTAACCCCATCGTTTTTTAAGAAGATTAAACTCAAACGGCTCCCAGCTTACTCGTAATCTGTAAATTCTATAAATAATAAAAATAATTATATAACATTTTACCTTACAAGGTGTATTATTTTTGTCCGAAATGTGTTATTTTTGTATGTGATCAATTCTATACCACTTGGAAAAAGTGCTTAACGAATAAGCAGAATTCCCAGGCTTTAGATCAACCCATTATTAGGCTTTCTGCTGTTCATTACTATGCACTCTCCTATTGATCCTGCACATATAACTCACCATTACCAGATTACTACATTACTACATTACTCCCCCTTGCTGCCAGAATAACTGAAGCATGCAATTCCCTGCAGTTTGCAGCTAATTTTATATATCATATTTATTAAATCAATTTTTATTCAATCAATTTTAAAAGGAGGTTATTATGGGAATATTTATTCGCAGAAGATTAGCGATGGGGTGGCTACCTGATTATCCTGATTTCAGGGATCTCACCGTGGAACACGACAATGTATCCACCCGCCTGAAAGGGCTTGGACAAAAAGATTCGATAAAGAAAATGCTTACGAAAGCCGGCGCCCACAAGGCTGTCAAAACCGGGCTTCCGAAATCTGTATCGCTGGTTCAATGGTTCTCTCCCATCGAGGACCAGGGCGAGCTCGGCTCTTGTACGGCAAATGCCGGAATCGGATTGGTGGAATATTTTGAGCGGCGCGCTTTTGGGAAACACATTGATGCATCGCGATTATTCCTGTATAAGACCACCCGCAACCTGATGCAAGAGAAAGGCGATACCGGCGCTTTCCTGCGGAGCGCTATGGGGGCATTAGTGCTTTTTGGTGTGCCACCGGAAGAATACTGGCCTTATAAAATTGTTAATTTTGATAAGGAACCAACTGCCTTCTGTTACGCATTTGCACAAAGCTACCAGCCCCTGAGCTATTACCGGCTCGATCCTCAAGGAACAACACCGGACGAACTGCTGACCCGGATCAAAACAAACCTTGCTGCCGGGCTTCCTTCGATGTTTGGGTTTACTGTGTACAGTTCCATTAGCCAGGCCGGCGAAAATGGCGGTAAAATCCCCTATCCTGGCAAAGGCGATAAAATTGAAGGTGGGCATGCCATTGTTGTCGCCGGTTACGACGATAATATGAAAATTAAAAACACCAGTGTTGGAGGCATCGAAACCAAAGGTGCTTTTCTTATCCGTAACTCATGGGGCGAAACATGGGGCGAGAAAGGCTACGGCTGGCTTCCATATGAATATGTACTCAAGGGCCTTGCCGAGGACTGGTGGTCTTTGTTGAAAAACGAGTGGGTGGATACTGGAAATTTTAAGGCGTGACATTTGCTCATAATGGCGACTACAAAATTAAGTAAAATGTTGGAAGCCTATTCCCACTTAAGAAATAAGCCTGCCCCGCAGAGGTTTATGATGCGGGGGCGAAACCGAAAAGCCAGATGAGTAGGAAAAAATTAAAATTAAATAAAATGAAAACAATTAAAATGATTTCAATATCTCTGCTCTTTGGGTTATTCCTGATGCAGAGTACAAGCGTTCAAGCACAAGACCCCGTGAAGGCAGCTTCGAATGTGTATAAAAAAATTCTCCTTGAAAATGACCAGGTGAGAGTGTTACAGGTTGAATTCGCCCCGGGTGATATAGCCCCATGGCATGAACATCCCAATCATGTATTGTATGTTTTGACTGATGGAAAGATTGAGATTACTGACAAAGGTAAGCCGCCAATGGTTGCCGAACTCAAAGCAGGCGATGTAATGTTTATGCCAGCTGTAACACATATGGCGAAAAACATCGGAACCACCACGCTAAAGCTGATTGTGACGGAATTGAAATCAGCTCCGGCAAAAGAGATGAATGCCGCACCAGTTCCTGATGAACAAAAATGACAAGCAGTAATTTCTTTTAAATCTTAAAGAAGCAGACTGAATATGGGTTGCTTCTTTTTCAAAGAATTAAAGACAGCATGCATTTAAAAAAATAACAAAGGCAATAGCGACTTTGGTGAAATTTCACGATTTGGTTGTTTGGAGGCTTATTTATTTTTGTCCGAAAAAACACTGAATCTCCAGGTTGAACGAAAT
>DASVHX010000203.1:0-1560 GCA_036382355.1 Bacteroidales bacterium | reverse complement strand
TTCCATCTTTATCGAGCAGCACATTGGCTGGGATCGACATTATACCGTAGAGTTTTCCGGCAGCATTGCCCCATCCCTGAAGATCCGAAACATGATTCCAGGTGAGTTTATCATCCCTGGTAGCTTTCATCCACTTGGCTTTATCCGTATCGAACGATACACCAAGAACATCAAATCCTTTCTTGTTAAATTCATTATATGCTTTAACCACATTCGGATTCTCCGCACGGCATGGGCCACACCATGATGCCCAAAAATCAACCAACATAATTTTTCCTTTGAATGAAGAAAGCAAAACCGGTTTTCCTGTTGAATCGTTCATTGTAAAATCCACGGCAGGCTGGCCAACTTCCACTCTTTTAAGAATAGTAATGCGCTCCTTCAGCGATTGCACATAGCTCGATTTGTTCAGGCTGGTGTCAAATGTTGCAGTAAGGCTTTCCAAATCAGCCAGTTCGTATTGGTAAGCATTGCTTATTACAAGATAAGGCGCTACAACTGATTTAGGATTCTTTTTAATGAAATCGGTTGTGAAAGTGGTCTTCTCTTTTTCAAATAAAGTGTAAGTGGAATCGATCTTTTTAAGTTTAACACTGTCGCCGGATTGCTTGGCCTGCATATAACTCACGTAGAGGTCGTTCATTTTTTTATCGTATGTATCAGCCTGGCTCAGGTAAGATTTAAACGTTTCCTGCGTCGGCCCGCCTTTCACTATCGACATATCCAGGCTATCTGCATAAGCTGTGATTGAAAATTCAGCATTATCGATAAAGAATGGAAGCGAAGTTTCTTTTTGTGCGACTTTAAGGTAGCGCATTTCCGGCATATCAACTTTGCCGGTAAAAGTGAATTTCCCTCCTTTTATCATTGTGGAATCAGTCCTGATCCATTTGCCCAGGTCGCGTTTTTGCAGGTATATCATTCCTGTATCTATTCCGGTGATAGTACCATTAATGGTATATTTATCGCTCTTTTTACTGGTGCAGGATGCCAGTGTAGCGGCGATTAGCATGATGAAGAGTGTTTTGCGCATTTGATGTTTCTCCTTTTTTAATGAATATGATTTGTTGATGATTGGTTGGATTGTTATTTGACAAAAGTAATTTATTTCGGTGATAAAGGAATTTGTCAATTTGTCAATTTAAAAATGGGGAAATGGGGAAATGGATGCGACTAATTGTCTAATTGTCGAATTGCCCCGTCCTCTGTCCCACTATCCCTTATAAAAAACATTTTCGTATCTTCGTCTCGGATTTCAATTAACTAAATTTTATTAATGATGAAAACTATTGAACAATACAATTTTACCAATAAACGTGTACTCGTTAGAGTTGATTTCAATGTACCACTCGACGACAACCTTAAAATAACAGATACCAACCGCATTGATGCCACGCTGCCAACAATCCGAAAGATACTCGAAGGAGGTGGTTCAGCTATCCTGATGTCGCATCTGGGAAGGCCAAAAAGCGGACCCGAAAATAAATTATCACTCAGGAACATTTTGCCATATTTATCCGAAAAGTTAGGCATTCCGGTGCTTTTTGCAGAAGATTGCAT
>DASVHX010000202.1:0-4687 GCA_036382355.1 Bacteroidales bacterium | reverse complement strand
CAATAATTGGGCTTTATGACAGCAGGTAAACACATTCAAAATAAAAACCTTAAAGAACTAGCTCAATTATTTTTCAAACTAGGAATAATTGGTTTTGGCGGGCCTGCAACGCATATCGCTATGATGCAGAAAGAAGTTGTACACAAAAGAAAATGGATGAGTGAGCAACATTTCCTCGACCTCATTGGTGCTACCAACTTAATTCCCGGACCGAACAGCACCGAAATGGCCATTAATATCGGTCACGAACGGGCAGGATGGAGAGGTTTAATTGTAGCCGCCGGCGAACCGAATGCCTGGTATTCCATCAATCTTGTTCCTTCAATGTACTGGAGTCAGGGCAATGCCAGCATCACTGGTATCATAAACTGGGGTGGAGCTTTCAAATCGGGCGGCACCCCTGCTGCCAATATTGAAATCGCTCTGTTCAGCAGCACCGGCGCACCAATTGCTTACACCTTCTCGAACAATGACGGTACCTTTGAATTCAACAACCTGCCTTATGGCGAGTACTCACTGCATGCAGAAATGACAGGTAAAATAACCGAGACTGTTGTTGTTAACCTGTCGGAAAACTCCCCTGTAGCTAACATTAACTTCGTTGTTACTGCAGAGATAATCACTGCCACAGGCAGTGACAACCTTGACACACTGAAACTCGTTGCCGGTAATCTATATCCCAACCCGGTTGGCGAAGTTCTCTACCTTGAACTGAATGCTTCATCTTCAGGAACCGCTTTGGTTGAGGTTATCGACTTACAGGGTCGCATTATCCGCAGTGAGTCACAAGAAATGTCGGGTGGCAATAGCCGCATCAGTATTGCAACCGGTGACCTTATGAAAGGAATGTACCTGCTCAGAGTAAACACAGAGGGCTGCGAACCGGTTCAACGCAGGTTTATCAAGTAAAGCTTCCCTAAAAGGAAATATTTTTATGCCTATTTACAACACCAGCCCCGGCCATTTGCCCGGGCTGATGTGTTTTAATAATTTGTCACTTCCCCGTTGTATTGATTTGTGAGATTGTGTAAAAATGATTCAATATGCTGAATATATTCGTAGTATAGTACTGGCAAGAACTCAAATATTGCAACTACAGACGGTTGATTTTTATTTTTACACAATCTCTGTAATCCGCGCTTTTCTTCCGTCGTTTGTAGCGATATATGCGATAGCGAAATAACTAATTCGGTGAAAGCTATACCAGGGGTCGGTTCAGACTGTGCCTGAATCTATAACTCTCATTCATATAACAATCCTTTTAGTTGTAATTAACCTTCCAATATATTTTAAAAGCAAGTAAGGGCGCGACTTTGAGTGAAAAATAAATGAAATAACCAGGATAAAATTTTCAAATCAACAGGAAATGATATTATAGCTACCTTTAGCTTGCCTCTTTGCGGGAAACACCAATGAAATGAGTAAGATGTGAGTGTTTCCCGAGCGATTGGCGGGCTATGCTCCTGAAAACACGGGGCAAGTTTTCTGACATTTTAAACAAAGTATTTACAAATGAAAAAAGTATTGCTTCTCACAAGTCTTGCCTTCCTATTGGTGTGGTGTCCTGCGGTTGCACAGCAGGGCAGGGTTGAATATGCCATCGTCATTCATGGCGGGGCGGGTAACATACTCAAAGAATCCATGCCGGCCCCTATCGAAAAAATGTACCGGGATTCCCTGGAAAAGGCTCTTCGGATTGGCGATAGCATCCTCCGGAATGGGGGAAGCAGTCTCGATGCCGTGGAAGCCTGCATCCGGATGCTGGAAGATTGCCCCCTCTTCAATGCCGGCAAGGGAGCGGTTTTCAATGCCGAGGGCAAGAATGAACTGGATGCCAGTATTATGAACGGGAATAACCATATGGCAGGATCCGTGGCCGGGATCACCACAGTAAGGCATCCGATATCGGCTGCCAGGGCGGTGATGGAGAAATCGCCCCATGTGATGCTGACGGGAAAAGGGGCAGAACAGTTTGCTGCTGATCAGTCTCTTGAATTGGTGGACCCCTCCTGGTTCTTCACCCAACAGCGATGGGATGATTACCTGAAAGTCAGGGCACATGCGGATTCTATCGCGGCCGCGGGGGAGCATGGTACAGTGGGCTGTGTAGCTCTGGACAAATACGGCAACCTTGCTGCCGGCACTTCCACCGGCGGGATGTTGATGAAGAAATACGGAAGGGTGGGCGACTCACCCATTATCGGTGCCGGGACCTATGCCGACAATGAAAGTTGTGCCGTTTCGGCCACTGGCCATGGGGAATATTTCATTCGGAATGTTGTGGCCTATGATATTAGCGCACTTATGAAGTACAAGGGGATGACCCTCCAGGAAGCTGCAAGTTTTGTGATCAACCGGAAACTGAAAGAACAGGGCGGTATGGGTGGTGTGATCTGCCTCGACCGCAACGGCAATCTGGCCATGCCATTCAATACTGCAGGGATGTTCCGGGGATGGTTGAAGTCGGAAGGGGGCAACCTCGAACAGGGTGTTGAGATGTTCAGGTAAAAGATGGCTAAAGGTTTTGTTCAGACGGGACTGGGTTCGGCTCAATATCCCGATTGTGGGCAGGACAAGTTATTTCTGAGTCGAATATATCAATGCTGGCGTAGCTCCGTTTGCGGGATAAGTCATCTAACCTTTAAAATAAAAATATAAAATTTAACGTATGAAAATTAACGCTATAATTACCGGAGCAACCGGAATGGTCGGAGAAGGAGTTTTATTTGAGTGCCTCTTGCATCCTGATGTTGAAACAGTCTTAGTCATAAATAGAAGGAGTTGCGGAGTTACTCATCCAAAATTATCTGAGATCATTCATGAAAATTTCGCAGACCTCTCTCCTATCGAAAATCAACTGAAAGGATTTAATGCTTGCTTCTTCTGCCTGGGAGTAACCTCAATCAACAAAAAAGAACCTGAATACTATGCGCTCACCTACACCCTTACAATGAATATTGCTCAAATACTCGCCGGTGTAAATCACGATATGACTTTCTGCTACATATCCGGAGCAGGAACTGACAGCACTGAAAAAGGAAACTCAATGTGGGCACGTGTAAAAGGAAAAACTGAAAATGACTTAATGAAGTTACCATTCAAAAAAGTATATGCTTTTCGACCTGGATTCTTACAGCCATCCAAAGGGCTTAAAAATGTTCATAAATATTATGCCGGATTCAGATTTCTTTATCCTGTTTTGCGTAGTATTTTCCCAAAATATGTTTCGACTTTAAAAGAATTAGGATTAGCCATGATAAACGCTGCGACAAAAGGATATGATAAACCAATCCTTGAAGTCATAGATATCGTTAACTTGTCGAAAAGATAAAAAAATACTGGCAACAACTTATAAATAAGGTTTCCTGTTACTCTATTTCCATAGTGCGCTACATCGATTATACATGAAGCAGCCAAAATGTACCTAAAATATTTATTTTGGTGAAATGTTGGAAAAGCTAAAATTAGTTTTATACCTTTCGGAAAATTAAGCAACACCATGCGCTCCGGTTGCGGATTCAGTCTTTAAAATGACAAACCCACTTACATTTATAAGAATTTGCAATATGCGGATATTCAAACATTATGGCCAATATATTTCTAACAAGCCAACATGGTAGCGAAAAATTGTAATTTCCTAATAAATATAGATTGATTTTTGTAGAAATAATTTTAAGTTATGATTTCAAAATCGCTATTGTTCTGCCTGTTATCGCTATTAATGTTAATTCAGGAGGTTTATGCGCAGAAATTTGATGCGGAAGTTATTGAATATAAAACTTTGTGCGAAGTAAGTACTGGTAAACTTACAAAAACCGTCACTGTTACAATTCAAATTAATAATCGTGTTGGTGATAAATACACTGAAATTTCAATTCCTTATTCAAAAACCGAGAAAGTTTCAGAGATTCATGCATGGGTCGAAAATATGGATAATATAAAGGTCAGAGATTTGAAAAATAGCGACATTACCGACAAAAGCGCAATCTCCGACATATCATTATATGAAGATAGCTTTAACAAGTGTTTCCAGCTCAAACATAATATATACCCATATAGGGTTATTTATACTTACAAAACAACTTACAGGAATTCCATAACAATCGCCTGGTGGACGCCAATACTCTACAGTGCCATACCAACCCGGGAAGCAGAACTTCAAATATTACTCCCGAAAAATTTTAAGTATCATAAATATGTAAATTATGTTCCGGATAATAGCATCGATTCCACAGATGCCATAATAATGCTCAAATGGAAAGCATCTTATGACAAACCAATTAAATCGGAAATTTATTCACAACCGGAAGATGTTAAACCTTATGTCGTAGTAGCTCCAATAAATTTTCAATATGGAGTAGAGGGTTGTGCAAAAGATTGGGAATCCTTCGGGAATTGGCAGTACAGGCTAATGCAGGATTTGGATGTTTTGCCCGATGACGAGAAAAATACCATATCGGCGCTTATCAACGGCATCACAGATAAAAGAGAGATTATAAAGATATTGTACCATTATTTGCAGGACCATACGCGTTATATCAACGTGTCTATCGGGATTGGTGGTCTAAAGCCTTACCCGGCTTCGTATGTAGCTCAGAACAAATATGGCGACTGCAAGGCATTAACAAACTATATGAAAGCCATGTTAAGCTATGCTGGAATTGAATCTTTTTACACAATTGTTGAT
>DASVHX010000201.1:0-2949 GCA_036382355.1 Bacteroidales bacterium | reverse complement strand
TTGTTGCAGAAAGGATGTTGGGCTGGTTGATAATGAGGTTGGCATTGAGCACAATCACACATGCAGGATAATCGGCATCCCTTATCTGAACGTTGTAAGTAGCGGAAGCCAGACTTGTGAAGCTCTCGCTTGCCTGCCAGTTGGCACCGGCGTCGATGCTGAATTCATAATTTCCGTTTCCTCCCAGTGGATTTGAAATGGTGATAGTGCCGTTGTTAGCTCCATTACAGGTAACATTGGTTGAAGCAACCGTGGCGCTCAATACTTCCGGCTGGGTAATTACAATTAGCGTGGTCCCATCCAATACACCGTTATCATATACCTTCACCCTATAATAACCGGCTACCAATCCAGTCAAATCCTGGTTATTTGCCTGTCCCGCAGGGACAATTCCGCCAGCACTTGCAGTCCATATATATGTATAGCTTGTTCCTCCTGATACTGAAATGTCGATGGAACCACTATTATCGCCATAGCATTTAACATCATTCTGCGTAAAAGTGACTGTAAGTGCAGGAGGAAAGGTGGCAGGTTTATATGATGCAGCCATGCTTTCGGAGCCTGAAACAAATATGGCAAGCAACATTATGAAACTGAGCCCAGAGGAAAAAGTTAAAAATTTTAAATGGAAAAAATTGGAGGTACGGCTATACAATAAAGCAAACCAACCATAACCGGATAGTTCACCCAAACCCGCATTATACGGTAGCCCGGAGAGGGCTATATTTTTACTGCCAGCCTCCATATGGTCAGTAAGGATATTTTATTCTTGTTAATACTTTACTAAAGAATGATCATACATTTCTCAGTAATTAAAATTTACAAATAACAGTTTTTCAATACATTTCATAATACTTTACAGTGATGTCTGTTTAGTTTCCTGAGCATCTCCCAATATTCAGCAAGCTCTATTTTTCTGAAATGTGTTCAAAACTGTTATTATTCATTACTCTAAGTGAATAAAGTAATATTGAAAAAGCATTTATTTTGAAAATTGTAATTATTTTCTCATTATTTCTTTTTATCCAAATTCTTATATGTTTAGAACCTTATCCCATACTGAATACGAATGCACGAAGTAGACATGTTATGCAACATTAATGGGTAATACATGATAAGGCTTAGTATTTATTGCTGTTCAACTAATTAAGAAGGGTGTACCTTTGCAAACCCAATCAATCCAAATCATACGCAGCGGATTATCGGTTGATGTCCGGCTTTAGCATTCAGAAAAATGAAGTTTGAAAAATACAATTTTGCACCAGAAATAAAGGAAAGCCTTACCGAATGTGGCTTTTTGCGCCCTACCGATATCCAGTACAAAGCCATTCCTCCCATACTAAAAGGTGAGGATGTGCTGGCGATAGCCCAGACAGGAACGGGGAAAACGGCCGCATTTGCTATACCGGTAATCCATCTTTTACAGGAACGGAAAAACCGCGGTTGCCCGGAAGGAATAAAGTGTGTAGTGATGGAGCCTACACGTGAACTTGCGCTTCAGATATCCGAAGTATTCGGGCAACTGGCGAAATATACGGGAATTATTACCGGTTGCGTCTTTGGCGGCGTTGATCAAACTCCCCAGATCATCCAGCTTCACGAAGGCATCGATGTGCTGGTTGCCACCCCTGGGCGATTGTTCGACCTGGTGAGCCAGGGCCATATCATCCTCGACCAGGTGGAATTCCTGATCCTCGATGAAGCCGACCATATGCTCGATCTTGGATTTATCAAAGATATCCAGGACCTGATCCGATTCCTTCCGCGTAAGCGTCAAACACTCTTTTTCTCTGCCACTATCGATACAGAAATTAAGAAACTGGCGTATTCCCTGGTCGACAACCCTATTCGGATTCAAATTTCCCCTAAAGATCCTGTTGCTAAGAATGTTACGCATTCCGTTGCCTATATAGAAATGGACGACAAACGGTTTTTCCTGGAACGTCTTATAAAGGAGAATCCCAAAAGCAAGATCCTGGTGTTCGTGCGCACAAAAGTGCGTGCCGAGCGGGTTTGTAAGGCCATGGAAAAAGCAGGCATCATTTGTCTTACACTCCATGGCGATAAAGATCAACTGGACAGGCTCGATGTAATGAATGCCTTTAAAACAGGCATGACGAAAGTCCTCATCGCCACCGATGTAAGTTCACGTGGCATCGATATCCCCAGCGTGGAATACGTGGTAAATTACGATTTGCCCGAACAACCGGAAAACTATGTTCACCGCGTAGGGCGCACCGGGCGCGGGACTAAGAAAGGAATTGCCGTTTCATTCTGCAGCCCCGAAGAGAAAGAAGTTCTCACCCAAATTGAAGGTTTCCTGGGAAAAGAAATCACGGTGATGACCATCAGGAAAACTGAATATGCCGAAACGCTTGATTTCTCTGAAAGTGGTCCTCATGATTGGCGTGCACTGATGAAAGATGATGAAGAACATCCCCGGAAAAAAAAGAAAAATAAAGGGAAGAAATTGTAGTATTCAGGAACGATTTCTATGAAAACGGCTTCGGATAATGATGAACTTATTCGCCTCAGTTTCGTTTAATGTTAAATTTTTGTTCAATATGCAGACTAAAGAAGTTAAACCAAAAACGCAAATGTTGCTGAATGCAATAATGGTGGATGGGAATAATGAAATTGCTACAGGCGTTTTTATCCTCACGTTTAAGCGTACATTTGATTTTGTTCCCGGACAAGTTATCGGAATTTGCTTATCGGAAAGCGACGAGCCTCGGCTATACAGTATTGCCAGTGGCACCAACGACAGCCAAATTCAGATTCTATATAATATAAAACCAACAGGAAAACTTACGCCACCGCTGGCTCGCTCAAAGGCAGGAGATGTCATTTATATTTCACCTCCTTTTGGTTCATATTTCGGTAGCGCCGAACCTGCCTGGTGGATAGCCTCAGGCACCGGAATCGCACCTTTCTACAGCATGTTCCGGT
>DASVHX010000200.1:0-4047 GCA_036382355.1 Bacteroidales bacterium | reverse complement strand
CCGTAAAGAAACACACTTCGTTTTGTTTCATTTCGGGCAGGGAAGCAGTGCTGTTTTCCGATTCAGCGGTGGCCGGCGATTCAATGCTGATCGGTTTTACAATGCACCCCCATTGGGTAAGCCAGGCATTGCAGAAGGTAGAGTTTGTGAATCTGGGAAATCTCCCGGCCATTCGTAAAAACACTTTGCTGCTCAATGGCGAATGCATGGATAGGGACAACTATTATCAGTTCAGGAAAACAAGGGTGGCATTTATTTCGCACAAGCCACCTAAGAATCACATTGGGGCTAAACTGGCAGTCGACTTTCTGATCATTCACGATATGCCCGGTGTCCACATGGCAGAAGTATGTGGTTTATTTACAGCCAGGCAGGTAATTATCGATTCGTCCACACCTGTATGGAGAAGCCGGTTATGGCAGGAAGAATGCAATCAGTTGGGGCAGAAATGCTATTCTGTCACTTCCGATGGCGCTTTTGTAGCAAGTCTGTAATTTCTTACGCTAATAACTGAAGTCGATGAAGTCGCCTTCGTGCAAGCCGTGTTTGTCGGCAAATCCTGCATTCATTTCCACCACGTACATGGCAGGTTTTACCGAGAGAAGCTGCTCTTCGGAGTATGGTTTGGCATTGCTGATTATCTTTACAATCTGTTTTGTTGAGTCGGTATAAATAATATCGAGCGGGATAATGGTATTTCGCATCCAGAAAGCCAGTGGTTCGGAAACATTGAAGACAAATAACATCCCAACCGAATCAGGCATCGATTTGCGGTACATCAATCCTTGTTCCTGCGCAACAGGTGTAAGGGCAACTTCTATCGCAGCATTGAATATCACTCTTCGGGTTTTACGCTGTATAAAACGCAGTTCGCCGTCTTTCCTGAAAATTGGTTCTTTCATTTCCGGAGGGGGACTCTCAGTTAAAGCCGGAAGTTTACGCGCAGGCTTAGGTTCGCTGAATAGTAACATAAAGACCAGAATTGCAATAAGTGAAACTATTATAATCAGTGCAATAGTGTAACCGGAGAATTTGAAATGCATGATGATGGGTTGGGAATAATAAATATTTTAGACTGTAAATAACAAATAGCGCCCTCGGGAGGAATAACGAATCACTTATTAATTCCAGCTTTTTGGGGTTCTCTTAGATAAATATCAAAATATACAGGCAAATGGTCACTGAAACCTCCCAGGTATCTTGGACCTAGATAGGTACGGAAAGGCCTCACCCCAAAATAGGTTTTGTCTTCCATTAACAGGAAGGGCGCATCATAAATATGAGCTCCGTTTGCATTTGTATATAAACCTGTTTTGGAATATAGTAAAGATGCCGAAACAATGATCTGATCGATAAGCGACCAGTTTTCGCGGAATTTAGTGGACCCGCTTCGCCAGTTGCCACTCAGGCGATACATCATGTTGAACAAATCGGTAGGGCTGAGTTGTGAGCTGTCACTCCTTGCTTTAAGCACTTGTGTAATGCTTTCGTCGGTTGGTTCGTCATTGAAGTCGCCCATAATAACAATCCGTGCATCAGGAACCACCCGCATCAGCGAGTCCGTGGTATGGCGCAATATAGAAGCGACAAATGCTCTTTTTGGCTTGGTGCCTGTATATCCGCCATAACGCGATGGCCAGTGGTTGATAAAAACATGCAAAGTGTCTTTTCCCATTACCAGGCCTTTTACATATAGAATATCGCGTGTACGTCCATTCGGATCATGCGGGAATCTTATAGGTATTGCTTTATAAACTATCGGTTTAAACTTATCGGGACGGTATATCATGGCCACATCTATTCCTCGCGGATCCGGCGAATCTTTATGGATAATCTTATACCCGATTTTGTTCAATGGTGTATCCGTGATTAGTTTATACAAAACAAAACGGTTCTCTACTTCAGACATACCGATAATCTCGGGAGCTTCCCAGCCGCCTATGCTCATAAATACCTTGGAGATATTGATAAGCTTTCGCTGAAATTTTTTATAGCTCCAACCGCGCATACCCATGGGCGTGTATTCGTTATCGTTTGTAAGGCTATCATCAAAGGTGTCGAAAAGATTTTCGGTATTGTAAAATACAAGTCGTATCGCGTTGTTTTCACGTTTCCCGGCATCCGGCATGGTATAAACATTTTTGCCTGATTTGTGAGGTTTAGGGTCTCCGATAGATTGCGCCAGCAAATGGCTTTGTAAGGAAAACCAGACAATAAATAAAAATACAAAATAGTTTCGCATGGATGCCGAAGTGCAGTTTGTGAATTTCCAAAGGTAATTATTATCATTTAACCATTTTGGGTGCCATCGTTGGCGGAAACCGGCATAAATAATACAAGAAATAATAAAAGAGCCATGCATATTAGAATCCTTCTAAATTGTTAGGTTCAGCAGATGACCCGCTAAATAATAATTAATTTCGAACGGAATTTCCGGCTAATTCTTCGCTTAAGCGAACCAAAAATTTGTCTTCGGTGGATGCATGCCCCAGTTGAAAGTTTACTATCATGATGGAACGCATAAATTATTTAAAACATTTTTACAATTGAAGGTCCCGGAGAGGTATTTAATGTGAAGTAATTTCTTCAGGTGATTAATTGTCCGATAAAGAGAGGAATTTGCTTTTGCCATGTGCCAGATTAGCCGAATGTGGATTACCCTAATCAGGGATTTACTTTCCGGGCAGCATGTAATAAGCGGAAAATATTGAAATTAATGGTGGGAAAATGGAGAATCTAAATAAATCGGAGAAGTGGGATGTATTGGACTCGAACCAATGACCCCCGCCCTGTCAAGGCGGTGCTCTGAACCAACTGAGCTAACATCCCCGGGGCTGCAAATGTAATAAAAATCGGATATTTTAAGATTGACAGATAATTCCTGCTTTTACCCTAAATTAATGCATAAAATCAAATACTTACAGATTATGAATCGATTCTACATTAGAACACTTGCCATAAGTATTCTTTTATTCAGCCTTGTCTCACTTCATGCCCAAACAGGTGAAAAGAAATTCACGCTCGAAGATTTTGCTAAAAATCGTTCGTTTAGTGCCATAGAGATAAGAAACTTAACCTCCATGAAAGATGGTGAGCATTATACAACTCTGGAAGGGCATGGTACAAAAATAGTCCAGTACAGTTATGCCACAGGCGAAGCGATTAGGACAATTCTCGATCTTGCTGAAATTAAATCCGGCAAAATTACAGCCATCTCCGAATATGCCTTTAGCGACGACGAAACCCGTATAATGCTTCAAACCAACGAAGATTATATCTATCGCAGATCGTTCACTGCTGATTTCTATATTTACGATATTAAACCGCAAAAATTAATTCCACTTAGTGCGAATGGAAAACAACAACTGGCTACTTTTTCACCCGATGGATCCAAAGTGGCCTTTGTACGGTCGAACAATCTCTTTATTGCAAACCTGGCCGACGGCACAGAAATCCAGGTAACGAGTGATGGAAAATTTAACGAAATAATCAATGGTGCTCCCGATTGGGTATATGAGGAAGAATTTGAATTTAATAAAGCTTTTGAATGGTCGCCCGATGGCACATATATTGCCTATGTACGATTCGACGAAAGCAAAGTCCGCGAGTTTAGCATGACCTTGTTTGAAGGTGCAGAACCTGAACTTACCGAAAATGCCGCCTACCCCCAGACTAAGTCTTTCAAATATCCCAAAGCCGGTGAAGCAAATTCCATTGTTTCTGTACATACCTATTGTCTCGAATCCGGAAATACTCTAAAAGTTGACATCGGTGAAAATACTGACATTTATATTCCGCGTATCCGTTGGACGAAAAGTGCAACAGCATTAAGTGTGTTTCGGCTTAACAGGCTTCAGAATGATTTTGAGATATTGCTTGCAGATCCTGCAACAGGCATAACCAATCCTATTTACAAGGAAATAAACAAATGTTTTATTGATGAAGCCAATTTCGATAATGTGATTTTTCTGGAAGATAATAAACACTTCATTATTACCAGCGAGCGCGATGGCTGGAGCCATTTATATCTTTACGATCTTTCCGGAA
>DASVHX010000199.1:0-5359 GCA_036382355.1 Bacteroidales bacterium | reverse complement strand
GGTTTATGAGCGAATACGGTTTTCAGTCGTTTCCCGAGTTTAATACCGTACAGAAATATACCATTCCATCCGATTACAACATCGAATCAGATGTTATGGCATCGCATCAGCGCTCGGGCATTGGTAACCTTCGTATAAAACAATACATGGCTGATGATTATAAAATACCGGCAGATTTTGAACAATTTCTATATATCGGCCAGTTATTACAGGCCGAAGGCATCAAAATGGCCATTGAGTCGCACCGGCTTGCCATGCCTTATTGCCAGGGCTCACTTTACTGGCAGATTAATGATTGCTGGCCGGTAGCATCATGGAGTAGCATGGATTATTATCAGCGATGGAAAGCATTGCAGTATTTCTCGCGCGAGGCGTTTAAAAACTCAATCATCACTACGGTTGAAGAAAAAGGCAAAATCGTGATCTACGGGATTTCGGATTTGCTCAAAACCCAAAAAGGATTACTTAAGCTAAAGATAATCGATTTCACAGGCAAAACACTTTGGGAAAAGGCACTTAAATCGCAATTACCGGCAAACACGTCGGCAGTTATTTTTGAAACCGATAGTACTTCATTGTTCAGTTCCATTAGCAAAACCAAATGTGTGATGGTTGCAACATTTGAATCGGGGAAGAATGTAATTGATACTGATTACCATTATTTCACCAAAGTAAAAAATCTTGAACTGCCAGACCCCAATGTTAGCCTTGACATCAAAGAAACTCCTGATGCATTTACAGTTACAATGAGTGCTGAAAACCTATGTAAAAATCTTTTCCTGGTTAGCACAAACAGTGAAATTCAGTTCTCAGATAACTTTTTGGATATACTTCCCGGACAGGCTGTTACTGTGACTTGCCCCAAGTCCATTGGGTTTGCTGACTTCAAAAACGGTTTGAAATACCTTACGGTTTATGATACTATGAAGTAGTTTTGAGATAATTTCCGAAACGACCCGAAAAACATAAGTGGCAGTATTGCTATGTCTGGAAAATCATCAGTTCTCATTACAGATAAGTTACAATACCAGGCCATCTTCATACAAACCATTACGCTCAACAAACCACTTCCTACCCTACCAACGCCGATTTTACTACCTTTGAGCCCCAAACCTACCCGTTGTGCGCTGTTACCTAATCATCATCAGTTTTTGCATTTCGCTCATATGCCTTGGAGGTAATAGCCTGGATAGCGCAAGCGTTTTAATGCATGGCAACAGGGATAGCACAAAGATATTTCGCCATCGCACTGCAACAATAGCTATAGCCGGAACAGCAGCTTATACAGGCACAATGATCGGGCTCTACAACCTTTGGTATCGCGACTTTCCGCAAACAAACTTTCATTTTATCAATGATAATGGCGAATGGATGGGAATAGATAAATTTGGTCATGCCACAACTTCTTATAATGTCGGCAGGCTGGGTTACCACGCCTGGCGATGGGCCGGTATGGGTGAAAACAAAGCCACATGGATAGGTGGTCTTAGTGGTTTCATTTTCCTTACCACCATCGAAATACTCGACGGTTTTTCGGCCGAATGGGGCGCTTCCCCTGGCGACCTGGCTGCAAATTCAATAGGTTCAGCTCTTTTCATCAGCCAGCAACTGGCATGGCACGATCAAAAGATATTGTTGAAATGGTCCTACCACTCTACTTCATTTCCCGACTACCGCCCCGATTTGTTGGGAAGCAATTTTGCGCAGCATATGGGTAAAGATTATAACGGACATACCTACTGGCTATCTGCCAACCTGCGCGGATTTGCCAGCAGCAATTCCCGGATTCCGCGATGGTTGAATGTTGCCGTGGGTTATGGCGCAACAGGCATGACGGGTGCAGTAACCAATTCCACTAGTTACAATGACAAGCCTATACCTTCATTCGAACGCCAGCGCCTCTTCTACATAGCCCCAGATATTGATCTTACCCACATTCGCACCCGTTCAAGCATACTAAAATGGGTATTTGAAGCCATAGGCTTCCTGAAATTCCCGCTTCCCGCATTGGAGATCAGTGGGAAAGGCGTAAAGTTCCATCCTTTGTACTTTTAAGTTTGCAGGTCAGAATATCTGCAAGCTGATAATATTTTAATGATGAAACAAATTTTAGGGCTATGTTTAGTTGCCCTTCTTCTTTCTACAGCCTGGCATCTCTACGCTAACATTCCAGTGCCACTCTAAAAGAAGGCAATACCGAGGATTACAATTCTCATTTTAAAAGAGCGCCAGAATCCTATTCAGAAGCCATTAAAAAGGCATATGAGAAACTATATGGTGACGGCAGTTGGCAGCATATGTTGGATGAATGGCTTGATGTTAGCATTGATTACAACGCGGAAATCAGATCCTTTGTAAAGTAAAACTTTCTTACCTATTTTAGAATCAGCCAGAAAGAAAAGAAATCTTCCTGGCTGATCTTTTTAAATGCAAACACGATGTTTACTTACAATTTCAGATGTAATAAGATTGGAGCCTGAAGGTTTCTTCAAACGATTCAAGCCCTTCAAACGCTATCAAACATTAAACCTTATGTGCAGGATATCCCCGTCGCCCACCACATAATTCTTTCCTTCAATGAATAATTTGCCCGCTTCGCGGCATGCATGTTCCGTTTTATATTTCATAAAATCGTCGTAATGCATCACCTCGGCACGGATAAAACCTCTTTCGAGGTCGCTGTGGATTACTCCTGCGGCTTTAGGAGCGTTTACTCCTTTGTGGATGGTCCAGGCACGGACTTCCATTGGCCCTGCTGTAAAAAAAGATTGAAGATTTAATAACCGATAAGCCGAACTTACAACTTTATTCACTCCGGGTTCTGCCAGGCCTGCATCAGCAAGGAAAACAGCCCTGTCCTCCGGATCTTCCAGTTCGGCTATCTCGGCTTCCATTTCTGCAGCAATAATGAGTACTTCCGTATCCTCATCCTTCACTGCCTCGCGAAGTTTGTCGGAATAATGATTGCCGTTCACAGCCGAAGCATCATCAACATTGCAAACATAAATTACTGGTTTATCGGTAATCAGGTACATGTCGGCAATCTGTTTCCTGTCGTCATCGTTTACAGGTGCAGTGCGTGCAGGTTTAAAGTCCTCCAGGTGGGTTTTATAGATATGAAGGATTTCCATCGTTTTCTTTGCATCTTTATCGCCGACTTTAACGAGTTTATCTGTCCGCTGGATTTTACGCTCTACCATCCCAAGATCGCGGATGCAAAGTTCCAGATCAACTATTTCTTTGTCCCTTACAGGATTTACGTTACCTTCGATATGTGGAACCGTATCGCTATCAAAACAACGGATAACGTGAATAAGTGCATCTGTTTGCTGAATATCGGCCAGGAAGCGACTGGATCCGCTATCTGCCTGACCTGAACCTTTTGACATTCCGGGAATATCTACCAAATCGACTGTAGCTGTGACAACGCGGGCCGAATGTATCAGTTTATCAATCTCCAGAAGGCGGTTATCAGGCACATGGATCTGGCCAATATTTGCTTTCTGCATGCCTGGCTGATTATGAACTTTGGTGTTTGCCACGCAATTGAACAAGGTCGTTTTTCCTGTATTGGCAAGGCCAATAATGCCGCATTTTAATCCCATTAATTACGCTTTATATAAGTGGTTAATGTCGCAAAGATACAACTAAAAGGCATGATAGGCGAGCATCCGAATTGGAGCATCAGATAAAACTAACGATAATATTTAATCCTGAATTGCGGCCTTTGTTATCAGAACTGGAACCACTATAATCTTGGAGAATGAAATATCTGACTCGAAAGGGAAAAACACGCGGATAATAATATTGAAAAAAAAAGAGGAAAGTATAGATTGTACAATGCAGTACATGCGGCCTTTTGCGTATAAGCGACTTTATCTTTTTAGGTAATTTTAATCATTCTATCCTAAATAACTCACAATTTTGCTATTACTTTCCCCCATATATGACATCAATATAAAGTGGTGTTCATTTTTCCACTCACACCAACTCGTTAATCTCGGATTATACTATATAAATAACTCTGAGCGATCTGATTGCACTGTATAGAGACTGATTACATAGTATTACTCGCTAACAAATACTACACTACCTACTTGCTTTCAGATCGCTTTTTTATTTTTAACGGTTATCACACCTGTGCCTTCCTTCACAATTTCGCCAATACAAGCTGCTGCTATAATTCCATTACTATGTAAGCCTGTAAGAAGCTGATCTACATGCTGTTTTGGCAATCCAATAAGCAATCCTCCGGATGTTTGCGCATCAAATAAAAGTGTTTTGATTACATCTGAAACCGATTGTTCTACAATAATTCCCGGCGAGAAATAGCTGATATTATTTAGTGTTCCACCTGGAACAGCTCCTGCCCTCACCAATTCCGCAACACCGGAAATGAAAGGAACGGAATCTACCCATATAGTTGCATCTGCTTTGCTCGCCATCGTCATTTCCGAAAGATGACCCAGCAGGCCGAATCCGGTAACATCAGTACACGAACTCACATTATAGGCCGCCATTAGTTCAGCCGCTTTGGCGTTAAGTGCGCTCATGATGCGGATGGCTTCTGCTGCTATTTCAGGACTGGCAATGCCACGTTTTACGGCAGTAGCAATCACACCGAGTCCGATTGGTTTCGTGAGAACAAGTGCATCTCCGGGCCTGAGGCCGGCGTTGGTAATTATTTTGCCGGGATGTACAATACCGGTTACTGCCATTCCAAACTTTGGTTCAGGATCTTCAATAGAATGCCCTCCCAGGATATGAATGCCTGCTTCGTGTGCTTTATCATTCGCACCCTGGAGTATTCGCCTCAAAACTTCCAAAGGCAGTCTACCTGTTGGGAATCCTAATATATTCAAAGCAAACAGTGGTTTTGCTCCCATGGCATAAATATCAGAGATGGCATTCGCTGCGGCAATGGCGCCAAAATGATAAGGATCGTCCACCACAGGCGTAAAGAAATCTACGGTCTGCACCAAAGCGATTTCATCACTGATGCGGTATACTGCGGCATCGTCGCTATCTGCAGGGCCAACCAGCACATTAGGATCATTTATCGGAGGAAGTTGACTCAGAATATCTTCGAGGTCGTGAGGCCGGAGTTTGCAGGCGCAGCCAAGACCATGCGTATAATGCGTGAGCTTAACATCCGCGGCATCGATTGCTGAAGCAATCTCCTGGCCCGGTTTCAGCCGCTTAACAATTTCTGAGATCATTTCAACAACTTTATCGATTTCAGCAAAACTGGTGGAACGCCCGGTGGAAAAGCGAATGGTTCCCCGCACATATTCCACAGGAACATGCATGGCGGCCAATACACCCGAAGTAGTTTCGCCCGCAGCATGGCAAGCGGCTC
>DASVHX010000198.1:0-4673 GCA_036382355.1 Bacteroidales bacterium | reverse complement strand
TGGTAAAAATAGCCAGAATTGAATAACCTCTCATATCGCATTTTTAGAAGCAATTATACGGTGTATGAGCGAAAGTATAGAATATTGCCTTTAGATATTGTTTTCAGATAGCGACTTCGTAAAAACTGCATATAAGTATTATTTTATGCAGTTTACTTTGCTTATTCCTTTACAATGAAGGTATTCTGAGGATTTTGGGTTTTTCAAATGAGGCTCTTATAAAAAAGAGTTACATATTTAAAAATATATATATATAATAACTATTTATATTTATAATGAATGATAACCTATTTGGGGTAGTACAAACATTCGTGTCACTAGACAGCAATCACTAACTGTGAAACTCGCGGATAAAATCTTTTGAATCAAACGGTTATATGAATGAAAGACTCCTGATATCGATTGCTGTTTGGTGACACGAACGTTTGTACTGGGCCTAAAAGGAAAAGGTTGAGCTGATAAGAAAGTATCCAGCTGTCGATAATCCGGAGCTTCATAATAAACTCTGTTGGATTCCAGGATTACCTTAACGTGTGATTCTGCCGCCCTTAATTCATCCTCTGACTTACCAAAAAATATTATAATGAAAGCAGTGTGATACATCTTTTGCTTTCCCTTGAAGATCTCGCGATAATTCGCCGCGAAATCTTCTTCCTCAAGGACCTTCTTTAATGGAGGTTGCTTATTTCGATCATTGCCTTTTTTGTCTCTAAAAGATTCCTGGCTCACCTTGTTTCTATATATCGCTTGATCCAGCATTTTCATTGATTCAACGTTACTTATGGGAAGGACCGCGAAGCTATACGCAATTTGATAACCGGAGCTGCTGAGATTCATGAGCTCGTCTATGCAGCGCGGGTTAAGATCCCGCAGGATATCCGCTTAAGTCACTTGTCGGAGGGATCCCGGCCACAATGCAGCGCACGAAAGTCTCATCATTTATCTTAATGTATCTTGGCATTTCTTCAATCGTTGAGGGTCCTATAATGGCTATTTTTGAGCAACCCCCCGAAAAGGTAAAGCAAGATAAGATTCTTTAGAATGTTGGCTATTTTTGAGCAACCCCTCCGAGTTGCAGCCATACGATTTTTGGTTCGAGAAGGTAAATCACTTCATCGATATTGATCACGCTTTGCTGCTATGAAATTCAAATCGACCGAGTAAATTGACGTTTTGCCAAGAGATAGTTAGAAATTCATTAGATGAGGCGATGCTTCTTTCTTTATGCTTGCTTTCTTGGGAAAAATCTTTATCCTGCTTTACCTTTCCGGGGGTTTGCTCAAAAATAGCCATCGTAGCGTCTCAAATGCCAAAATATGACCCATTCACACATGAAGGTCATATCGCCTTTGATGCTTGGGCAAATTCATGTAGGGAAATTGAGAGCGAATTGAGAGAGGCTGGGGTTCAACTATGAACTCCCTAAAAGGATTTTTGCAAGTTGTTGAAATTGATTTTGAAAGACAATCTTTTATTTTTGAGTGGAACGCAAAGCAGAGACGCATATCAGATTATCAGAGGGAGCACATATGAGCTCTAACGATGATGAGCATTGCCCGGATTGTACGCTTCCTGTCTGGTTAAATTGTAGTTTCGCGCTATATAGTGAGGAATTTCACTGTAACGCGATTGATACGGAGGAGACATGAAAGAGCTCAGTTTTGGTCAGAGGCTGGATTCAGGATGGCCGCGCGCTCAACTGCAAGACCATTACTGCATGACCGATAATGAATTTGACCGCGTGGTTTCCTGCCTGCAATCCATCCGCAAGACCAAAAGAAAATAATCTTTCTGTGATTGTCATGCTGGATAGGATTTTGCAGGCCTTTTTTATAACCACCTAACCACTCCCAAGCCTGCGGCTGGGACAAGGCATTCCAACTGCAACCACATAGGAGCACGGAGTCATGAGATGCCCCGCAGCTCTGCTGCGACTGGGAGCTTCACTTACTAAAAATATACATCAGTGCAACCTTTGGAGGTATTTTAGTAACGTTAGCTTATATGGGGTACAATCCCACAAAGGTACAAAACCGGCAATGAAAAAAGGATCATGCTATAAAGGGTACCGCCCCGATTTATGCGACATGTACGCTAAGGAATTAACACTTCACTAAATCAGTTATTTTTGCTCAACGAACCCAAAAAGCTAAATAAGGTTTTTTTAAGCTTAATATTGGCCAAATAGTGATTCTGGTCTGGCTTCTGCTATTATCCGAATAATCCATATCTACATCTGAGAGTCTGGCAACTGTTCCTGAAAAAAGTGCAAATTTGGTTTATGAAGCTTTCATTTCTTTTTATTTAAAATAAAGCCATTTAAACAGAATTATTAGCAAAAAACTATGTGTAGTTGCTTAGCGTACATGTCGCATAAATCGTGGCGATACCCTTCCTCCGGCTAATCCTAGCTGGCCTCGATAGCGGTCTAAATTTCCCCAGTTGCACAAGGGTGCTTGCAGCACGACACCCGTATGCAAGTTTAGAAATATATCAAATGAATTCTAGCCGAAGCCTTGAACACGAACAAAAAATTGGAAGCAAAAGTGCTTCCATAATGTTTCTTTGTTTAAGGCAGTCACCACGAAGTAAATTGGACCTGGCCATAGACAGAACTCCGATCGATCCAAGCAACACCAGCCGTTGACGACTTTGCGGTTATGATTGGGTACTCTGATCTATTCGAAGCGGAGATTAAAGATACACCCTTGCCCAATGATTCAGGTGAGTAGTATCCAGTATATGAACCATAAACAGGCCCCTGACCACCACCCGTATTCTTCACATATACCGCCTGTATATAGCCCAAATTGTCGCTGGTTGTTGCATCAGACATTGCTTCAGAGGATGACCCCGAGCATGCCAAACAATTGTTTGTGGTCCATGTCGCTCCATGATTTTTAGAGTATGCATACCATACATCCAGATCACCGCTATTTGCCCAGTTTCGCGTATAAGCTATTACAACATTTCCATTAGAACTACTGGATTTCACAGCAGCTACTGTCGGCTCATATGAATCGTCTTTGCTCGTCAGTGAAACTTTGGACCTCCATGAATTACCATAGTTACTACTTGAAATGAAAGATATATTTCTTGGTGAGCCATAGCACCCCCTGGTAAAGCAGCCCTCATTCCAAGCAATATACAAATAGCCACCTCCATAATCAATCGAATCTCTAAAATAAACGGTTGGATTATAGGTTGGTGCGCTGGCGATGGATGTAGGCGTAATCCAAGATTTACCAAAATCGATAGATTTAGTAAATATAATGTTACTACTTGAATCCGTATAAACCATATACACATACCAGTAATTTGGCCATTCAGTAAAATCTGTCACAATTTTTGGAGCAAAATATTTTGACCCACTTCCACCAAAATCCATACGTGTATAATCGCTGGGGTTTCCTGTGTTTATCTTCCACACCGAAACTATTGATGTACTGATATCCGGTTCAACACTGGCTGCGATAAAGAGATAGTTACCACCTATTGCAAGAGATGGGCTGTTAATGGCCTGGTTAGCCTGGTTACCTAATGCCCAAAATAGTTTCCATGTAGCACCATTGTCAGTCGATCGATATACATATAGCCCACTGACTTGCCCTTGCAGGGCGGCATAATAATTAACAGCAACATAAAGGTTGTTATATTGATCATGAACCATAGTGCGCGAACTGAGATAACCATGGTTGGTGGTATTACAAGTAATACAAGGATCTTTTCCTGGTGCTTTAGCCGTAGTGGCCGTAGTTGTTTCTCCGCCTTTTAAATCAGAGGCCTTTATATACGACAACTTTTTGCCGTGATATGCTGCAATCTTGCCTTCAATGTTTTGTACTTCGTTCGTGTTTCCGGCTTTTCTGGCTTTAATGAGCTGATCGACCAATGATTGTTCTTCCTTGCTGACACTAGCCTCCGATGCTTTAACAATCTTTGGCGGGTCTTCTTTCACTTTGTCTGCTGCCGATTTATCAATCGAATTTCCTTGTACTGCTGTTGGTTTCTCTAGCTGCGCCTGTATCTGTATTACGAACAGGGACAATACGATTAGCAATATTCCTATTGCCATTCCAATTCTTTTTGCATTCCTTAGTTTTTCTCTTTCTTTCATATTATACCTCATTTTTGCATTTTTGCGCAAGGCTCGCCTACAGCTGCCTTGTGCCATTGCGCTTCCCACGCGCATAATTGATGCACTTACCACACTACCCTAAGGCTAATCCCCGTGCATCTCGGATTTTTAAAGTGTGGTTTAAAAAACAAATTCTAATGAACAAAACATTTTCTCACCACTATTTATTCTAACTTTAAGCTTATATATAAAGCTTTCTAATAATTATAATGAATATTAATTATAATGCTCATGTAATTATATATGAAAGCCTTTGTATAAGCATACTATAACCTTTATACATGTTGTTCCTATATTAGTTCCATCATCGGAAGAAATAAATATAATTATAGTTTCATGCTGGTCTAATCAACCTAACATCTGCCAAATTAATCGGGCTCCCATGACCATTCCATCCTTTTAAAAGATGATACAATCCCACAATGCAAAGTATAAGTTCTCCCGATTTTAGTAACAGTTCAGCCTCATCTGGTTCAACTCTTGTCCATTGGTCATCGGTTAAGGAGATTTATTGGGTTTTTTGCTAATGTTTTTG
>DASVHX010000197.1:0-6116 GCA_036382355.1 Bacteroidales bacterium | reverse complement strand
ACACTTGTTCCGCAAGTAATCGCTGAGCTCAAGGCACTCGGACGCGAGGATATCATGGTGATTGTGGGAGGCGTTATTCCTCATCAGGATTACGATTTCCTTTACAAAGCAGGAGCACTGGCCATTTTCGGCCCAGGCACCGTTATTCCTGATGCAGCCGTTAAAATGCTACAGATAATGCTCGATATGAGGAAGTAGTTTCGGAGGTAATCCTGATACTAATCGTCAAAGAAGCCTGGTTTCAGCAATGCTGATTCTAGCTTCTTTTTATTATCGCAAAAACGTTTGGCGTATTTTTCTAAAGGGAATAAATACTTCCGGAGAGCTTCGGAATAATAAGAAACCTGCCCGAAAACGGCAGGTTTCTTATTCTTGATAATATTTTAGTGTTTGCTTAAATAATCAGCAACACCATCGTGCGTTTCCTTCATTCCTTCGTCTCCTTTGTGCCAGTTGGCAGGGCAAACTTCGCCATTCTCTTCAAAGAACTGTAAAGCATCCACCATGCGGATTGCTTCGTCCACACTGCGACCAAGAGGCATGTCGTTCACTACCTGGTGGCGAACAATCCCTTGTTTGTCGATAAGGAAAAGGCCACGATAAGCTTGAGCTTCGCCTTTGAATTCCATTTCGTCGTCGTCCTCATTGTATTCATACTCGCCCGCGAGAACATCATAGTTTTCAGAAATTGTTTTCGAGAGATCTGCGACCAATGGGAATGTAATTCCTTTAATCCCTCCCTTATTTTTTTCCGTGTTTAGCCATGCCCAATGCGAATGTTTTGAATCCACAGAGCAGCCAACTACTGCAACATTGCGTTTTTCGAATTCCTTAAGTTTATCCTGGAAAGCGATGATCTCCGTAGGACAAACAAATGTGAAATCCAATGGGTAAAAGAAAAACAGGACGTGTTTCTTGCCTATATATTGTGCAAGCGAGAACTTTTCTACAAATTCGCCACCGTTGATTACGGCATCGGCCTCAAAATGAGGAGCTTTTTTTCCTACTAATACTGACATGATTTACTTGTTTTTATTTTTAGATTTATACATAATTAATGATATCTATTTAAATGGGTACCAGGGTTTTTCAAAAAGTGACTCATAAACAGGAAGACAGTCTTCAAATGTTTACCCTGTGTTAAAACAAACAAGTAAATACGCTGTAAGTTTTCAGGCTATGAAAAAAAAGAGAAATAGCTGGAAAGCTTACGGTCTTATACATAAATTCATTAAAGAGGCTGTAAAAGCAAGTCAGAGGGTGACTTCAAATCAATCTTTGACTAAATTGCGGATTTGTTCAAGGGTATCCGTTATTTCAAACAAAGAATCCGGAAATAAAAAAACCTGCTTCTTGGCTGGACTAATATTTTAATTTATGCAAAATACTATTTCAGCAGTTCATTTACGATATCTTCTATTCGGACGCCTTCCGCTTCGGACTTGTAATTCCGGATGATACGGTGCCGCAGGATGGAAGTTGCCACAGCCTGTATATCTTCGATATCGGGGGAATATTTCCCATTAACGGCAGCATGGCATTTTGCACCTATAATCAGGTATTGTGATGCCCGTGGACCTGCGCCCCAGGTGAGGTAATCGTTGGCCCATGAATGTGCCATAGGTGTATGTGGGCGGGTTTTGGAGGCCAGTTTTACTGCATATTGGAATACATTATCTGCGACCGGTATTTTGCGCATCAGGTTCTGAAAAAACAATATCTCATCGGCCTGCATTACAATGGTAGGTTCCGCGCCTGCCTGGGCTGTGGTATTCTTCACCACATTAATTTCCTCCTCAAAAGAAGGATAATCGAGCCAGATATTGAACATGAACCTGTCGAGTTGGGCTTCGGGCAATGGATAGGTTCCCTCCTGCTCTATCGGGTTCTGTGTGGCTAACACAAAGAATGGTTCTTCGAGTTTATGACTTACGCCAGCGACAGTAACCGACTTTTCCTGCATGGCTTCGAGCAGTGCCGATTGGGTTTTAGGAGGTGTGCGATTGATCTCGTCGGCGAGAATAATATTGGCGAATATAGGTCCACGAAGGAATTTAAACTTCCGGTTTTCATCAAGTATCTCTGTGCCAATGATATCGCTGGGCATGAGGTCAGGTGTAAACTGGATACGGCTATAACTAAGATCTAGCACTTTCGAAATGGTATTCACCATAAGTGTTTTGGCCAGCCCTGGTACGCCCACAAGCAAGCAATGACCTTTACTGAAGATTGCAATCAATAACCGCTTTACAACTTCGTCCTGTCCAACGATCACTTTTCCAATCTCGGCTTGCAGAAGGGCATACTTTTCTACAAAGGCATCAATTGCTTCAACATCCGATTTATACTGCATGCTAACTTGAATTATGTTGGTAAATGTCGTCTCGTTTCCAGCTTAGGAATCTCCAAAAGATTTAAGCTGATTTATACATTTAGACAAGATTGTATATTTTAAAAATGATTATTCGCTTTGCTCATGAGAACATTTCGCTCAGTTTTTGATTTTGAAGTTAAAACAAGGTCTATTCGAACCATTTGTGTGTGAACGTGCAGGACTTATAACTATCGTTGACATGCACATAAGAATTTTTAATTTTTTTAGTGATCCATTCATCCATGGCTTCGGCACGCTTTTTTGTAAGCGCCCATTCCTGAATCTGGTTATAATCTTCGCTAAGGTTGGCACGATGTGGCTCGGTACGCACTTTGAGGTAAAGTATTCGATAGGCTTCCTTTCCATCTTCATTGGTCATAGGTACAGGTTTCGAAATATCACCTACTTTCATTTTGTCAATCACAAAGAAGACTTCGCGGTCGAGTTGATTTGCTTCAAAACGTGTATTCCCGCTGGAAGGATTTATCAGCAATCCACCATTTATGCGGTTTGGATTGTCGGAAAATCTGATGGCTGCTCTTTCAAATTTTATGGAGTCCTTGCGGATAAGATCGGCTATGCTATCCAGTTTAAATTTTGCTTTCGTCACATCCGTGGATGAAGTCTTTGGGATAATGAGGATGTGCCGTACATTCACATATTCGCCCCGCCGTTCGATAAGTTGAAGTATATGGTAGCCAGCTTTGGTTTTTATCACATCCGACAATTCACCCTTCTTAAGGCTAAATGCGGCAGCTTCAAATTCGGGATACATATCGCCCCTGCTAAAAAGCCCGAGTTCGCCTCCTTTGGGTGCAGAACCAGGATCCTCTGAATACAGAACGGCAAGCGGAGCAAATTTTTCTCCCTTGGCGATACGCTGGCGTAATGTGGCAATTTTTTCCTTTGCGGCATTAAGTTCTTCGGGGCTTAGCGGCGGATCTTTTACTATTTCTCCTATTTCGTATTCTGTGGCAATAATCGGGATACTATCAGCCTGTATGTTTTTGAAATACGTTTTAACTTCCGCAGGCGTAACTTTAATATCTGCAGTAATTTTTTGCTGCATCTGCTCTTCCAGCAATTGCTCCCGAACAGGCTCCCTGAATTCAATTTTTATATCGTCAACTGATTTTTTATAAAATTCCTCCAGTTTTTCGCGCGACCCAAATTGCTGAACATAATACCTCATTTTCGAATCGAGGGTCCCTTCAACTTCTTCATCCGTAATTTTAACACTATCGAACTCTGCCTGGTTGAGCAAGAGCTTCTGAAAAAGCATTGATTCAATTATCTGGCAGTGCGCCGCTGCGCCCCCGCTAAGATTGCCTTGTGCCCGAAGCTGAATGTATTGCTGCTCTATATCGCTACGCATTATCATGTGGCTGCCCACAACTGCCACCACCTCATCGATCACTTTTTCCTGTGCTTTAGCCGTAAATATCATTGAACAAATTAGGGCTAGTGCCAATATCAATCGTCTTTTTGTCATTCTTCAGTATAAGTTTATGTAGATTATAAGTGCTTCCTTTAAAGCTCTGTCGCCATCCGGAAGTTAGTAAATTTCAAAATTCTTTTTCTTTAATGCTTCCTGAAATACATCCTCCTGCATCCTGTTTACAAGTTCGAGTTTTCGCTTATTCAGTATGATGGCACGTATGTTGGCCACCTCGAAACTCAATGGCGAAACACTCTCCCTTGTTTTGTATGCTTTAATACGTACCAGGTAAAGGTAGAGCGAGTCCGCTAATTCAACGAATTTGTTATTATCCAGAAAATCCACCTGATCGGAAACTGTAAGCGGAATCCGTTTAACAAGATCGGTGAAAGGAATCCAGTTTTCGTTGTCCAGTGAAGCGTTGGCCGCAGACTTCTGGCATAAGTCTTCAAGCTTGTCCCTGTCAGCGGGCTTGTCCGACTTTAACAACGTACGGAATTTCGCTACAACCGGAGAATTCTTGCTTAGCGTAACGTAATTCACTTGCACAATATTTTGACGCAGACCAAAATTAGCCTGATTCGCGGTATAGTAATCTTCTATTTCCTTCGTCGGTACAACGGTATCGAGTTTTTGTCTAATAAGTTCCGATTCGTATTCATAGATTACCAGTGAATTGCGATAGTTTTCGAGTTGGCGCTCAAAATCGCGTTTTTCTTCACTTAGGTTCGATTCAGCCTTATGCAGTATTAGTGTCTGCCTGATCCAATTATTGATAAAGGTTTTCGTAATCTCTATACTATCCTTTGCTTTCGTTCCTTTCGGAACAATTCCCTGCAGATCGGCCTTGTACAGGTAATGATCATATACCTTAGCCACAGCATCCTTACTGCTTTGGTGCTTGAAATATTTACATGCTCCAAGCCCGAAGATCAGGAAAGTAAAAAGGGTTAATTTTTTCATATAGATCTTAACAAACAATTATTCCGAACCTTACCGGTTATTTTATTGAATTAAGCACTTCACGATTCACCGTTACCGGGTATTTGGAACGAAGTGTGGCAATCCATTCTTTTTCGAGATAGTTTTGGTAATCAGCAGTAATCAGCCCTTTGGCTTCGCTTAGCTGTTTAGGTTCCGGGGGCATTACACCATGCACCACAACAAAGCCAGTATGGGTGGAATCTGTAACCAAATCAATTGATACGCCCTTTTTCCAGGCAATACCATCGATCAGCGATTTATCGCCCTTCATGTATTTTTTATGCTCAATCGTTACCACAATAGTGGAATCGTGATTCAGGCGGCTAAGTATCTGCTCATCCGAGAGTCCTTTTTTCACAAGTTTCCTGGCTGGTTTTACCGCTTTGGCATCGGCGAAACTGAGAATGGATGCATCAAGGCGTTCGGGCCACATATAATTGTTTTTATTCTTCTGATAAAACTCCTTCAGGCCTGTTGTGTCTTTTATAGCTTTGGTCCAGACTTTCTGATCGGTAAGGTCGAACAGGAGGATGCCATCGTGGTATTCGCTCATCAGGGCCTTAAAATCAGTGTATTTTCCCTCCAGTTGGCTATCCTCATAAGCCATGCAACTCTCGGTTACAAAAGTGTTATATGATGCATTTATGAATGCAGGAATGCTTTGTCCTGCTGCACTTCTTTGTTTGGATTCCAAATATTTGGCAAAATCCTGTTGCGTATATGTTTTCTGCCCAATGGCAAAGAGCTTTTTATTGAGCCCAGCTGCAGCCGATGCATGCCATTTATTCTTGAAAACTGAATCGGTAACAACGGTGGAGAATTCATCTCTTGCCTTTAGGTCCTGGGTAAATGTATATTCTTTCTTCAACTTTGCAACGAACGATTCTTCACTTTTCACCGAGCGATCGTTCTTTGTCAGTTTCTGCTTCAGGTCGGCTTTATTATCTTCGAATGTGCCAATCGGCTTCTGTTCAATAAATTTGATAATATGCCAGCCAAAAATGGTTTGGAAAGGAGCCGAATAATCGCCAGCTTGTTTCAGTTTGCTGATATGCTCTATAAACTCAGGAACCATTCGGTTAACGCCAAACCATGGCAGAATGCCTCCTTTGTCTGAAGTACCTTTGTCTTCCGAAAACTCTTTTGCCACTGCGGCAAAGTCGTTGCCGGCAAGCAGTTTTTTATAAGCTTCTGCGGCTTTGGCCTTTACTGCTGCTGAATCAGTTGCTGAAGCGTTTTTCGGAAAGAGGAAAAGGATATGAGCAATCTGCACCTTTCCCATCGCGGGTTTGCGATCAGTTACTTTTATCAGGTGATATC
>DASVHX010000196.1:0-2606 GCA_036382355.1 Bacteroidales bacterium | reverse complement strand
GTCGCTTCTATCGGAGAGCGCAATTTTGTATAGGTTGTTATCGTCCATGAATTCGTCGAAGATATCGGTACTCAGCACTACCGTGCGCGGAATGGTGAGAATGACATTATCATATTTATCCACCATCTTGTTGCGTTTGAGCAAGGAATCGATGAAGGCCAGCCCGCGCGCCTTTCCTCCGATAGAACCACTTCCTATGCGGGAAAAGATGAGATATTCATCAAATTTATCTTTATAAAAATCCGCAATCACTCCCCTACCCTTTGTAAGCCGGTACCTGGCAATGGCATCGAAAATATACCGCCTTACCTCATCCACATCGCTGAAATCGCCGGGCTGTAATACTTTGAACATTTCTGCTATTGGAAATATTGCCCTTGCATTAAGCCATTTGGAAAAATGATTGTGGCTGATATGGTAATAGAAAGAATCGTCAGGGATATCGAACAAGCGGTCCTGCAGGTTTTTTAAATCGCTAACACGTAAAATCTCTTCCCTGGTATCGGGATTCCGGAATACAAAATCGCCAAAAGAAAAATTATTGATGAAGAGATTTTTCAGATCATGTGAATATGTTTTTGAGTTTTTGTCGAGAAACCCGATTTTAAGATTCCTGGCAGTTTCGGCATTTGCAACATTTGATGATTGCAGAATAAATGGTAAATCCGGGTTATCGTTCCGCACTAATTCGCAAAACCCGATACCGGCTTTTTTGTCCTGAACACCATTTGCTTTGAAGCTGATATCGGAAATAATACCCAGCAAATTGTTTTTATATTTTTGATAGATTGATGTAGCTTCTTCGAGGTTTGTAGCAAGCAATATCTTGGGCCTGCCACGCATTCTCATTGTTTTTTGATGCTCATTTAAACCTTCGGTCATAAATTTGAGCGATTGTTTAAAGATGAGCTTATATAGGTATGGCAGATAACTGGAATACATGCGCACTGTATCTTCCACGAGCAACAGGGTTTGAACCCCAATTTCGTTCACATCGTGGTCCACGTTCATTTTGTCCTCAATCAGTTTTATGATAGCCAGCATTATATCGGCATTTCCGAGCCAGCTAAATACATAATCTATAGAACTGAGATTGACCTTATTGAGCAATAATGATACTTGCCGGGAAAAAGCAGTAAGCAATACAATGGGTAGGTAGGGATATTGTTCCTTTATCTGACGGGCAAATTTAAAAACATCAATATCTCCCAGGTCGAGCATAGTTATTACCAGGTTGATCTGCTCCTCCTCCAGGGCGCGCTGTGCTTCTCTTACATTTGAGACCTGGATAAAATGCGGAGGATACCTTAAGTTGAGTGAAACATATTCATTGAATATCTGCTCTTCGATGCGCCCGTCGCCTTCGAGTACAAATGCATCATACTTACTGCAAATGAGCAATACCTTACTGATACGCATAGTCATCAGATTATCGAACGGGGTATCAGTAAAGTTATACTTATTGATATCTTTAACTTTTTTCATTCTACCATTGTTGCTATTAACTCCCATGCGTCAGATACTTTCATTTAAGCGTAATTACTGCCATTCTTTTTTTACCGTCCATTTTAATAACCAGCGGTTTAGTAAACCGCACATGCCGGAAGAAATTCATCTTATTTTTCGCTTTATGTGCTTTAAGCATATCATAATTTATATGGCTTTCGCCAAGTTCGGGCTGCACCGAAAAATAACCAATATTGAGCGATGTTACGTTATGGAAAAAATGGGACCCACTCGATGCATCGAGCGGGAAATCCTCGAGACTCGTTTCAATTATTACTTTTGCATTTGATATCTGAGGCCAGTTAATCGGGATGCCTATCCATGGATCGCGGGAACCCCATCTTCCGGGTCCAATAAGAATATATTGCCGGTTTTCCTTTTTCATTATTTCATTCAGCTTTTCGATTTCATCGGCCATTTCCCTTGTTCGCGACTTATCAAACTTCGCCGGATCTACATAAATAAGGTCGGTAATGTCGTTGATGAGGCCATTCCCCATTCCTTTATCCGAGAATACAACAACGTCTTCAGTATTAAAGTTTTCTTCTTCTATTGTATAGTCCTCTGCATTACCAATGAGTGGTTTAATCTGCAGCAGATAAAATGAAGCCCGACCTTTATCGTCCTTTTTAAGATCGATGGCAAACTCGATTTCTACCGGCGATCCAAGGGCTTCTTTTACAACATCGAGTATCAGTTTTATTGTGTCGGCAAGTGGAATGTAATTGTATTTCAGAATGTTAGCAAAATTAACGATTCGTGGGCCTGCATAGTTTAAACCCGGAACGATCCTGTTATTATCCAAATCGTATACTGAAGCGCAATGCCGGAGCGTTCCGAATTTTTCCGCATCACTTATTTCCAGCTTTACCAAACCGGCATCCTCACCCTGCAAAAGGTTTAATGGACGAATGCTAAGATCAACTGCATAAAAATCTACCTGCGAACCTTTGTACTGATCTTTAGGCGTGTTAATTTCCACATTGGGGTAATGTGGCGAAAAACGGTATGCTTTTTCACCTTCCACTACATACCGGCCTAATCCTACAGCCATTACAGCAAAGCCTTCCTCGGGTTTCATATGCGAAAACGGATAGAAG
>DASVHX010000195.1:0-4918 GCA_036382355.1 Bacteroidales bacterium | reverse complement strand
ATGCAGAAATCAGCCTTAATGTACCTGACCAATCAGTGACAGGAACAATAAATTACAAGCGATTTAAGAGCAAAGATTCATTAACGTCTGTAACGATGCTTCGCTCGGGTGATAAACTGGTATTTATGATGCCTAGGCTGGAAGCAGCTGGTAAAATGATGTATGATATAACCCTACAACGTGGAGATGAACAAGTTAAGCTTGCAGGCAAAGATGGGAAGCCGGTTGTTATGCGTTTGAAGGGCCATGTTCCGCTGTATATTCTGATACCCCATATTTTGTGTATGTTCTTAGGTTTGCTCTTTAGCACACGCACAGCTATTGAAGCGCTTATAAAAGGCACCAGGACTTATAAATACGCTTTACTAACTCTACTTTTCCTCATTCCCGGAGGGTTAATACTTGGACCTATCGTTCAAAAGTTTGCATTTGGCGCATACTGGACAGGCTGGCCTTTTGGGCACGATCTTACCGATAACAAAACATTAATAATGGTACTGGCCTGGGTGGTGGCTGCAATTAAACTGCGTAAAGATCCTCAAAACAGAATTTGGCCGGTGATTGCCGCTGCTATGGTTCTTATTGTGTACCTAATCCCTCACAGCCTTCTCGGATCGGAAATTGATTATACTAAAACTGTTAAATAGGGGCCAATTGGCATGACTTATCTCATAATCGCTATCACCGTACTTGTTTCAGTGATCAGTTTCAGCAACAAACTTCTATTCAATAGACTCACATACTCGCCTTTCGGTATCAAGTACAATAAGGAAGGATACAGGTTTTTTTCTTATGCGCTGGTGCATGCCGATGTGGTGCATTTGCTGGTTAATATGTTTGTGCTGTATTCCTTTGGAAATATTGTGGAGTATTCTTACACCGGACTCTTCGGGGTAAAAGGCTACTTGTATTATTTGCTTCTCTATTTTGGCGGAGTTGTATTATCGGTAACGCCGGCTTATGGCAAGCATAAGGATAATCCTGCATATTCAGCTGTTGGAGCTTCTGGAGCTGTATCGGCAATAGTTTTTGCCAGCATCATATTTAATCCTCTGATGCCAATCGGCATACTCTTTATTCCTTTTAGTGTTCCAGCTATCATCTTTGGTACGTTATACCTTGTTTATTCTGGCTATATGACAGGCAAAGCTGTAGATAATGTTGGACACGATGCTCATTTTTGGGGTGCTATTTTCGGTATACTTTTTACAATTGCAATCAAACCGGCACTGGTAGGACATTTTTACCAAACAATAGCCGATGCACTTTCACGCGTTATTTGATTAGTTTAAAGTTGGATCCTCGGGATAGTTTACCCACATGGCATATTCTTTTCCAAGTGATTTCAGCAGATTTCTCCACAAGCCGGTAGGCTCGCTCCGCAATACCTGCTCGGAATTGGTAGCTGCTGAAATCCATGCCTGGGCATCGTATTCGTCATTCAGCTGTCCTTGTTTCCAACCTGAATAACCAATAAAAAAGCGTATCTCTTTTTCGGATATTTTCTTCTTCAGGATCAAATCTTTCAGTTCATCGGCTTTCCCGCCCCAATAGAGTCCTTCCATAATACGTGAACTGCCGCCAACGAGGTCGCCGCGCGTATGAATGAAATATATACTATCAGTTTTAACTGGTCCACCAATAAAAAGGCGGGTTTGTATACCGGAAAAGTCGTCGGATATATCGCTCAGCTTTAGGTCAGTTGGTTTATTTATGATAAGCCCGAACGAACCTTCTTCGTTGTGATCGGCTAGCAATACCACCGACCGGTTGAAATAGAAATCGCTCAATATCGGCTCCGATATAAGCAACATCCCTTTGGCTGGTTTAAGTTTTATAGTGGTCATTGTTATTGTTTTTAAATGATCTTGCCTGGTTATCTGCCAAAATATTACTTTTGAACTCATCAAGCAAAGAAACAAAAGCAAATTTTATACCATTTTTAGAATGTTACAACAAGATAAACGATTCCGATACGAGCAATTGCGCAAAGAGCTTCCTTATTTCATCTACGAGTCATACAATATAAGTGTTAAAGACAATGTCTTAGAAGTAGTTTATCATTTTATTCTGGCCGGCCGTTACCATTTTTATCCGTCATTCACTTTGCTTAAGCGAGATTTTTACAGCTTGGGAAAAGATGATGAAATAAAGGAAGATGTCCGTTTGCAGAATCTTATTTTTCATATTGGTATGGTCGAATTGATTAGCTATTGGAAAGCTGCTTGTCCTCCGCAAGTCATCATTAAACCTTTCAGCCTCTCTCCAGAGCAGGTTGCATGGTGGAAAGAAGTCTATTTTCAAGGTCTTGGTGAGTTTTTCTATCTCAATTCAATAGTACCTGATAAGCATTCCTTTATGCAGATTGAATGCGCAGATGCAATACCCACGGAGCCATTTGATATTAATCTTGATAATAAATTGATAATTCCCGTTGGAGGCGGAAAAGATTCAGTCGTTACCCTCGAGTTACTGTCTCATCATTTTGATACACTTGCCCTCATCATGAATCCAAGAGGCGCAAGTTTTTTTACAGCTGAAACTGCTGGATTTCCACGCGAACGCATAATTGAGATAAATCGCACCATCGATCCATTACTGCTGGAGTTGAATAAACAGAATTTCCTGAATGGGCATACACCATTTTCGGCTTTACTTGCTTTTCAATGCCTGCTTGCATCCGCGCTTACCGGAAGGCGTCACATCGCACTTTCGAATGAATCGAGCGCTAACGAAGCGACCATTGAGGATACACAAATCAATCACCAATATTCAAAATCTATCGCTTTCGAAACTGATTTCAGGTGGTATGTAGCGCGCTATATCTCGCCGGCATTCAATTATTTCAGTTTCCTGCGTCCGCTCAACGAATTGCAGATAGGACGACTATTCGCCGGTTTTCCTGCTTATTTTGATGTATTCAAAAGCTGCAACGTCGGCAGCAAAACCGATATATGGTGTGGGCATTGTCCCAAATGCCTGTTCGCCTTTATCATTCTTTCTCCCTTTATTTCGCGCGACAGGATGGTGGAAATATTCGGAAAAGATATGTTTGCCGATGAAGCATTATGGCCTTACCTGCGACAACTTTCAGGCATTGATGATATAAAACCGTTCGAATGTGTCGGAACAGTTGACGAAGTAAATCTTGCGCTAAAGATAATTCTGGCAGGCCGGGGTAAGGAAGAATTGCCAGTATTGTTACAAAGCTATGCTGAAAGTATTGCATCATCGCACACTAAGCAGACATTATCGCACACCCTGCTAAATGAATTTAATGAGGATCACTTCCTGCCAGAAGATTTTTTAAGAATTCTTAAAAAGGCTCTTTAATGAAAGACTTTCTTGCACGCCTCTTAAGGGACAAAAAGATACTCATCCTGGGTTTTGGCCGCGAAGGACAATCCACCTATAAACTTATCCGTGGCTATTTCCCTGAGCAGGTGCTCACAATTGCCGATCAGCGTAACGATATTCCGGGATTACTCTCCAAAGAAGATAGATTTCTTTCTTTTCAGTTGGGCGAAGAATATATGAATCAGCTTATGAGTTTCGACCTTATCATCAAAACTCCGGGTATTTCGCTCAAGGATAAGCCTGAAGTTGCCTTATCAGGAAAAATTACATCACAGACTGACCTGTTTCTGCAGGTATATAGCCAGCAGGTAATCGGGGTAACCGGAACTAAAGGCAAGAGTACAACTTCGAGCCTGATTTATCATATTCTGCAGGCTGCCGGGCATGATGCTTTATTTGTTGGTAATATCGGTTTGCCGCCTTTCGAAATTATACACACACTTCGCTATTCCACAAGAATAGTGTTTGAACTTTCGTCGCATCAGCTCGAATTTATTTCAAGGGCACCACATATCAGCATTTTGCTCAATCTTTTTCAGGAACACCTCGATCATTATACTTCGCTGCAGTCTTATCATCTGGCAAAGTGGAATATAGCTTCTGTCCAACAGCCTGAGGATTTCTTTATTTATAATGCTGAAAATAAAGATATTTTAGTCTTGTTACAACAGATGAAACCTTCATCCCAGTTGTTACCATATTCGCTTAACCCATCTAAAGTCCAGGGCATTTTCCCTGAAGAAGGAGAAATAGTCTTAAGAATGAGGGGTATCTCAACCAGGCTTTTCCAGTCGGATATTCCCCGTCCAATACCCGGTGATCATAACCTGATGAATGTCATGGCTGCTGCCGCTGCCTGCCATCTGGCAGGGATTTCTGCACAGGCAATTGCCGAAGGAATCAGTTCATTCAAAGGGTTACCACATCGCATTGAATTCGTTGGCATATATGATGATGTTAGTTATTACAATGACTCTATAGCTACTATACCCGAAGCAACCATAGAAGCTATACGGACACTTCGTGATGTTGATACACTCATTCTGGGAGGCTTCGATCGCGGAATAGATTACAGTGTATTGGTCGATTTTATTATAAATTCTGCCATCAGCAATATTATTTTTATTGGTGAAGCCGGACGAAGGATACTTTCTGCCATGCAGCAAGCAAATTGTGCAAAAATAATGTTACTGGCGACTGATTATGAGGAAGTCGTGAGCTTTGCCCACCAAAATACAGCAAAAGGAAAAATATGTTTACTATCGCCGGCGGCTGCCAGTTACGATATGTTTCGAAATTTTGAAGAGCGAGGCGATGTGTATAAAAAAATAGTAAAGGGTTAGCCTTTACTATTTTAACTTATAAATCTGAGTTTCCCGGCATTAGAAGTAGGACAGAAAACCATGATTATTCCACTACAGCAGCGTTTGGTTTGTCAGATTTAGCAGATGAAATATTATTCGGTTTGTCAGGTTTAGTCGTAATTTTCCTTGATGCTTTTGGCTTAACGGTTTTCTTTTCGGCATCAACCGGCTGATCCAAAGTTTCTGCTGCAACAACG
>DASVHX010000194.1:0-2263 GCA_036382355.1 Bacteroidales bacterium | reverse complement strand
CCCATTCTTCGATCATCCTGTGGCAAGTTTCAGTACAATGCTTCCGGAAGCTTACATCATTCCTGCTGAATGGACAGAAGTAATAGGAAAGCTGAAACTGCATGGTATCAAGGTAAAGTACCTTGCTGATCCTGCCACATGTGACATACAATCCTATAGATTCAGTAATGCCAACTGGCAGCAGAGCCCATTCGAAGGCAGGCATAGCGTTACCTTCGATTATGCGCCCACAACCGAAACCCGGCTTTATCCTGCCGGCTCGGCAGTAATAGATATGAACCAGCGCACAGCACGGATTATCGCACACTTCCTGGAGCCCAAAGCTGCCGATTCCTTTGTGGGATGGGGATTTTTCGATGCCATTTTCGAACAAAAAGAATATGCCGAAAGTTATGTGATGGAAGTGGAAGCGCGGCGTTTGCTGGCTGCAGATACTTCGCTGGCAGCCGAATTTGAACGTAAAAAAATCGCCGAGCCAGCTTTTGCCACCAACCCCGATGCCATACTCAATTGGTTTTTCAGCAAAACCACTTATTGGGACCAGCACCTTAACCTTTACCCTGTCGGTCGCCTTATGGACCGAAAGGCGCTGGCAACATTCAAATATCAGGAGGATTAAGGCAATATCCATTTTAGAAAGTGCAAAGTTGAAATGCATTAGTTTGTAATAAAGCAACATACTATTGCCCTTGTATTACAAAAGAATAAATTTGGCAGAAGTTTATTTGAAGGCATATAAACAACCATGGTTCATGATTTCGGAAATCCGGATAAGCCACGGTTATCGATAGCAATTCTACAAAATATCGCTTGTTTGATTCGGGAAATTAAACTAATTTTAGCCATTATTGCTTAGTGTACACCTTACACCTTTAGCCAGAAGAAGAAATATTATTCAAAATTGAATATCAGGGATTAGCATTTTCAGGTTTCATCTATCGCAAGAAATTTTATGGAAAGGAAAGTAATTCTATTATTGTTCTTACTCACTTTCACGATTCCGGTGATCCCGGGAAACCTGATCAAAAACAGTAATAATCCTCTCTCTGATATACCAAAGGCTAAGGAAGAATTTTCACTTAACGATCTTCAATACCGAACATTTAAATTTTTCTGGGAACAAGCCGATTCAGTTTCCGGATTAATTCCCGATCGCACGCCATCGCGACCTTTTTCCAGCATTGCAGCTACCGGTTTCGGGCTTACCAGCTACATCGTAGGGGTGGAACATAATTACATTACTCGCAAACAAGCCGCAGCCCGGGTACTTAAAACACTTCGGTTCCTGGCCAGGTTGCCACAAAACGCCGATAAAACCGGTACGGCAGGATATAAAGGCTTCTTTTATCATTTTCTCGACCTGCGCACCGGCATGCGTTACAAAGATGTGGAACTATCATCCATTGATACAGGACTGCTTATGGCCGGTATACTTTCGTGCATGAGTTATTTCGACACCTTTAATGATACGGAAATAAGCATACGCGAACTTAGTAATATCCTTTATCGCCGTGTGGAATGGGATTGGATGATGACCGGGTCAGATAAAATGAGCATGGGGTGGCATCCGGGAGTTGGTTTTATCAATTCCACCTGGGATGGCTACAACGAAGCTATGTTGTTGCTGATAATGGCCATGGGTTCGCCCACGCACCCTATTGCGAAAGGTAGTTGGGAAGCCTGGTGCAAAACTTACAAATGGGATAAATATCGTGGTCAGGAAATGGTAAACTTCGGTCCATTATTCGGGCATCAGTATTCGCAGATGTATATCGACTTTAAAGGTATTAGGGATGCTTATATAAAAACGAAAGGCATCGATTATTTTGAGAACTCGCGTCGTGCCACTTTAGCTCAGCAAGCCTATTGCAAAGCAAACCCCGGCAATTGGGACGGATACGACGAAAAAACATGGGGACTTACCGCTTGTGATGGCCCGGGATATTTGGTTACACTCAGGAAAGGAAAGAAAGTGGAATACCAGGAATACCTTGCCAGGGGCATAGCAGCAGGTTATATCGTGGATGATGGAACCTTGTCGCCGACAGCTCCGGCTGGTTCTATTCCTTTCGCGCCAGGCATCTGCATCTCAGCGCTGGAGAATATGTACCGCAAATTTGGTGATAAAATCTATGGAATATATGGTTTTACTGATGCCTTTAACGTGAGTTACCGCGAGGGTATTAATAATAATCTGGGCTGGTTCGATACGGAATATATAGGCATCGATCAGGGACCAATCGTTATTCAGATTGAGAATTAC
>DASVHX010000193.1:0-1922 GCA_036382355.1 Bacteroidales bacterium | reverse complement strand
ATGATATATTTACCAGGCAAGTATAATTTGAAGGTTAATGTATTATTTCTGTGATTTCAGTAAATCTCTGATTTCGGTGAGAAGAACTACATCGGCAGGAGGAGGAGTAGGATGCTCGGCTACTTTAACAACATCTTTCTTAGCCATATTCATAGCTTTGATCATCATAAAAATAGCAAAAGCAATGATCAGGAAGTCGATAATGGATTGAATAAACATTCCGTAGTTGAGCGTAACTGCAGGTTTAGCGCCAACGGCATCAACCATCACATACTTAAGGTCTTTGAAATCGAGACCTCCGAGTAATACGCCGAATGGCGGCATAAGAATATCATTTACAAATGATGATACGATCTTGCCGAAGGCAACACCTATAATCACGGCTACTGCCAGATCGACTACATTGCCTTTCAAGGCAAATTCTTTGAATTCTTTGACTAGGCTCATGGTTTTTGTTTTAAATGAATGGATGACTGATTGGTTTATTATGTGGATTTTACTGTTTCTGATCCGGACTGATGATCTATTTCCCAAATTTATAGGCAAGCCCAACACCGAGCACTTCCTTGAATTGCGTGCGTGGTCCCTTTTTGCCTGATTTATCCATTATGTCGATATTATCGTCGTAAATGAGTTGGGTCCCGATATTGGTGGTAAGGAATGAATTTACTTTTAGTGTAATGAGTACTTCCCAGTTGACTACAATATTCTGTGGTTTCTTCAGGTAATTTGAAAACAACTCTAGTTTTGAACTTAAGGACACATTTTTGGCGATTTCTTTTGAGAATACAGCCTTAAGTGATGCACCAATTTCCCATCTCGATTTCTTGCCATGGCTTAATAAAACAGTATCGTTAAGGTATGTTGCAGGGTCAACACCAAAAGCTCCCATATCGGCAAGCTTCTCATCGTTTACAATGGTGAGGCGTGCGCCAACAGGCGAAAGGAACAGCGAAAAATAATCATTTGGTTTATATTCCATACCAAGTGCCAACTGCAGATACCCTGGGGCCATGAAGTGCGATATGACTGTAGAGTCGTCGGGATAGCTGAAGCCATCGGCAAATTGTGTTTTAAAACCAAACAGGAGGCTGTAATTCCAGTATCTGGCAGCATAAAATCCAAGTTGCGACGATAAGTCTATTTTGTCATCAGTCTTTTTGTTTTTGATGCTTTGCTGGTTCAGAAATCCATAAGCGAGACCCATAGCATTTTTCCAGCTAAGTTTTTTTTTCTGATAATCAGCAAAAAGATTGACCATTGCATTTGTGGCTAAGGTGTTTTCTCCACCGGCGGCCCAATTGGTAAGCGACACCTGTGAAATGGCTAATGCGCCGTTGCCTTTATAGTTACAGTATTTTATGGTATCTACCGTTTGCGCTTTGGCCATCCAGGCATAAAGCATCATAAACAGAAAAAGGGTAAATCTATGTTTCATCGATTTAGAAATTAATTATTGGTAATTGGTAATTGGTAATTGGTAATTGGTAATTGGCACCGTGGATTCTGCAAGGAAATCTTTAAATTGTTGCCTCCCGCTATAGCACTTTGCAGGAAAAACTCCTGTGCCGGAATTTGAGCCGGCATAGTTTTCATAAATACAAAGATTATTGAAAACCAGATAAAACGAATGTCAACTGGTAATGAAGTTTGGTTATTCATACCTATCGATTTAAATGCTTTTTAAAGCAGCATCCGATAGGTAAAAGTATTGAAACAAATCGAAAATCAAAGGAGATATCTATGGAATTCATAACTCCCTGGAAATATCAGATCAAATTCTGCGGGTGTCAGCTGCCTTTATCCAGCCTTCGCTGCCATTACCTATCCTTATCTCCTGCCAGGTACTAATCGTATCGAGTATAGTAACTTTAGCACCTTCGTGCACCACAAACAAGTCTACGCTATTTACATCGGGGGAG
>DASVHX010000192.1:0-3977 GCA_036382355.1 Bacteroidales bacterium | reverse complement strand
AACTGAAGAAATTGACAGGCTAAATCATTCCCGGTTATCTAACAACATCTATAGGTTTCTCAAGACATTTAGATCCATTTTCAACCACTTTAGCGTTAAATATGTTGACTAAAAGTACGCCGGATGCTTGCAGAAAATATTACACAATTAAGGAAAAGAGTTACATAATTCACACCTTTTGATAGGTTCTGCTTAACTATGGGAAGGGTTAAAGGTTAAAAGGTTACCATTTATAGTTGTTGTCCTTTAGCCATTGATCTTTATGAACTAAAAGTTAACTTAGCGAACTTAGCGAAGCGTTCTCATGAGCGAAGCGAATAACAAAGCGATCTCACGACCGAAGGGAGTAAAAACTAAAAACTAAAAGTGGCTGTTGGCAATTAATGTTGGCATTGCGATAAATAAGCGAAGAGAATATCTAAGGCTGACATCTTTTTAACTTATAGTTGCTGTTGTATAATGAAATAATCGCTAACAGCTAATGGCTAATAGCATTTAATCTCCTTCATACTTACAAAGAAGTTAATTAAAATTACTGCTGCCACAAAATCCTGGAAATTTCAAGTGGCACTGATACATTTGGGAAGAAAGGTATTACCCTTGCGGTATAATCTAAAGCAGGGCGAGTTGAAGACACCGATGCTGTATAGTGGTACCCGTTGGCCTGGTCTTCTAATTTTGTGCCTCGCGTCATCTTCTGCACGAGCGGAGTTTCCCGATTAATTCCATTGGCAAATAGCTCAACCTCTATTGTATCCGGGTCAAGGTCATTGAAATAAATCTGAACATCAAACTTATGCTCTGTTTCAAGAGTTTCATACTTTACTTCACCAAATCGCATCGATTCCCATTTTTGTTCAAGTGTATGTTGCCAGTCTATTATTTGCTTACCCTTGAAACCTTTTTTGGCAGCGCGTTCAAGATATACTATAGCTGCAGGCAAATAGTGTTGTTCGGTGTATTCCCGCACAGTCCTGTCGGCAGAGAATCGCGGTGTTAATTGTGCCATACTTTCGCGCATTCGCGCTATCCATGCAGCAGGGATACCCTTTTCGTTGCGGTTGTAAAATTCAGGCACCACCTCTTGTTCGAGTAAATTATAAAGTTGTTCGGCTTCCTTAGCGTCCCAATCCGGATCGTCGCCATGTTCATTACCATCTCCCAACGCCCAGCCCACTTCGGGTGTGTAAGCTTCGGCCCACCAACCGTCCAGCATAGAAAGGTTAATACCTCCGTTTACAAGCACTTTCATGCCACTGGTTCCACTGGCTTCCCAAGGGCGACGTGGTGTATTGAGCCAAACATCAACACCTTGTACAAGTTTTTCTGATATATGCATATCGTAATCACCGAGGAATATTATGGGAAGATGGACAGAATCCTGTCGTATAAACTGCATCCATTCTTTAATTAAATACTCACCTTCCTGATCACCGGGATGAGCTTTGCCGGAAAGAATAAGTTGAACGGGAAACTTAGGATTAGTCAACAACTGCAGCAAGCGTTGCGGATCGTGCAGCAATAGATTGGGCCGTTTGTAGGTTGCAAAACGTCGTGCAAAGCCGAGTGTTAAAATGTTGGGATCAAAGAGATGTTTTGCCTGTTCAATCGAATCGGGCGAATAACCGCTGGCAAGTAATTGCTTCGAAAATAGTTCATCGGCAAATTTGATGAGCGCCGTGTTTGCGTTGGTACGCATCTCCCAGAGCCTTTCATCAGAAACACGGCGGATATCCTGTTCCAGGGTTTTGCTCGTCCCGAGCCAACGGTCTTTACCGCAAGCTTCCGTCCAGATTTCGTCTGCTTCTTTGGAATCCCATGTTGGCATATGCACACCATTGGTTATATACCCAACAGGCACCTCGCTTGTTGGCCACTTTGGGAATAGAGGTTCAAAGATATGACGGCTAACTTCTCCATGGAGACGACTTACCCCGTTTACTGCTCCGCTTCCCCGTATTGCCAGGTAAGCCATATTAAATTTTTCCGATTCGTTACCGGGATCTTTACGGCCCAGCGCTAACAATTGGTGAAGTGAGATACCAAGCTTGTGTTCGGCGTATTCACCGAGATATTGCTCAATAAGCGATGATGGGAAACAATCGAATCCGGCTGCAACTGCTGTGTGCGTGGTAAAGAGATTACCAGCTCTTGTGGCAGCAAGGGCAACATCAAAAGGTTGCCCTGTGTCCTGCATAAAACTATAAGCACGTTCCAATATCGCAAATGCTGCATGCCCCTCATTGAGATGACATACCTGGGGCCGAATACCAAGTGCATTGAGCAGACGCCATCCTCCGATTCCGAGTATTAGTTCCTGTTTAATCCGAAGCTCAGATCCGCTACCATATAATTCGCTGGTTATTCCCCGATGAACGGGTAAATTTGCCGCATCATTACTATCCAACAGATAAAGTTTTATCCTGCCAACCTGAACCTGCCATGCACGCAGCCATACAGAATATCCAGGCAGGACAACCTCTAAGCGCAACCACTCTCCATTAGGTTGGCGTAAAGGTGTTATCGGTAATTGCCCGGGGTCGTTATATGGATAAAGCGCTTGTTGCATACCATTCCTGTCGATTTCCTGTCGAAAGTAGCCCTGCTGATATAGCAGCCCAATGCCGACAACGGGTACACCCAGATCACTTGCGGTTTTAAGTTGATCGCCGGCTACATTGCCAAGGCCACCCGAATAAATCGGGAGCGCTTCGCTCAACATGAATTCCATGCTAAAATAAGCAACACACGTCAATAAAGTATCCGGATAGTTTTGTTGGAACCATGCGGGTGATGTATTTGCATCCTTACGGGATTTTACAAGGGTATCAATCGTTTTCCGGAATGCAGGACGATCCATTACAGATTGGAACTGATCGCGGGAAACTGTTTGTAAGACTACCCATGGGTTACGCGTAAGTTCCCAAAGTGCAGGATCAAGCATCCGCCATATCTCATCGGCTGAATGATCCCATGACCATCGCATGTCGAGCGCAAGTTCAGCAAGAGAATCAAATCCATCAATATCGGTTGGTAAAAAACTATATATCGGTTTCTTAAAGGTTGTATGTATACTCATGGTTTCTCATTCATCAGGTAATATTTTCAATTACTTAAAACCTTAAGCTTTTTAATTTTTTGCCCTATTCTCGTAGTTGGCTGAGGTTTTATAAGCATATGCAAAGTCAGTAGTTATACTTTTTACTTTATTTAATGAAATAAATAAAAGACATGCCCGGGCATGAATAGTTTGTCCATGTGCTTGATTTCACGGATTAGGAATATAAGAGTATTAATAATTTTTAAAATTAAGCGCGCTTTTTTGTCGGGATAATGAATAACGGTATTGAAGTACGATGCAAAACATTTTCTGTTACACTTCCCATTAATATTTCCTCTAACCATTTCCGGCTATGAGAGCCCATAATAATAATATCTGCGTGCAAGTCTTTTGCTGTTTTTAATATCGATTCAGCAAAATCTCCTTCTTCTACCAGGGTTTGAGCGGTTTTATCACCAAAGTGGTTTTTTAATTTATCAAGAAAATGCAGAGATACTTTTTTCAGTCCATCAACACTATCTAATTCCAAAAGACCTAAATCCATGTCACCGTTAAGCCCCATTATCGGCGAATATTCTAATGAAGAATAATACACCCGATCTGATATTACGTGCAGCAATGTAACTTCAGCACCCATACATTTAGCAATCGAAAAACCTTCTTTTGCTACTTTTTGTGCAGTTGGATCGTAATCCAGGGCAATCAATATTTTTTTTATTTCTGTTGTTTTCATGTTTATTATATATTTTTTCAAAGAATAAAGTGAATATTATTTATTATGTAAAAAAAAAGAAAGGCATATGAGATAATTTGGGTTTTCATTGAAGCACTTACAGTAGTATTTATATAGATAAAAACGTCAACCATGCAAAAAGTATTCTTATTAAATCAAGTTATAAAGCCATTTAAATATGAA
>DASVHX010000191.1:0-13631 GCA_036382355.1 Bacteroidales bacterium | reverse complement strand
TATTGTACCACGCTCGGTTTTGCTATTTTACTGTTTTGAGCAAATGTTAATTCGAAAAAAACTGATAAAAACAGGCAAAGAATAAGTCGGTTCAAATATGATTTTGATATGTTCATATTTAAGTTTTTAAAATATTTTTATCCACGAAATGTTTGATCTTTTCTTCTATAAACCCGGCAATACCACGTCTTTCCTTCTTGATGCAGGAAATACAACTAACTTTTCAATCTTTCCATTTATATAACTGCATTCAATCGTGGTATTGTAAGGAGCCATCAATTTGAAGTTAACATCCCATTCCTTGGGCCACGCAGGAAGTAAGCGTATTTCCTTCTCGTTGCATTGCAAGAGCATAACCTGCAATGTTTTTTGCAGGATGCCTCCATGATCCTGGTCGGGAGTCCAGTCATAATTAGGCCCCCAGAAAGCCGGGAAGCGTTGATTCTTATCCCATTTTTTAGCTCGTTGCAGAATTCCTGCTTTTACATCGCTAGTCAGACCTAATAAAGCGGCAAACAGATCGTCCTGTCTCCATCCAAAATATCCTTTGGGAGCCCTGTAATTAAATGCATTAACCGCCAGATCGATATGTGGTTTGCCCAATCCGTAAAGTCTGAAAGGGAAAATTGCATATAATTCGGGGTTTTCGACATTATTGTGAACCTCAAATATTTCAGCAGGAGCAAGCATTTTTTTATTATCAGCTTCCCTAACAGGAACCGAGGGTAAAACTTTTCCCATTTTACCTGCCAGGCTTTTGAGGCTTCCTGGCACAAGTTCCTGTGGCATGGCTTCAATTTTCTTTACAAGATAATGCATTCCGGCAACCTCAGTTAAAGCATTTGTGCATTTCCACCATGTTTCGAGTGCCTGTGATGGTTCGAATTTCAGGTGTCCTGTTTCATCGGCTTTATAATGTTGTTCGAAGAATAAAATTACCTGTTCAGCATAGGGAAGAAATATTTCCCGGGCAAACTTTGTATCCTGAGTATATAAATAATAATCATACATCATAGTTGCAAGTTCCGGCCCCGAAACCCATTCGTATTTATGGTATCCGCTCGCCTGGATTCGGTCTGGCATTTCACTAATGTTTTTGTTTCCCCATGACTCTGTAAATACTGAACCCCAGAAATAAACACATTCGGCGAAATAAGCTCCCCCATGTTTAAATGCCATATTAGTCCTGAACTTCGCCAGAGGCAATTGGTCAAAATACATTTTAAACAGTGGCTTCATCATTTCATAATCGCCGCTTGCAGGCATTGACAAATAGGGCAGCCTGGTGTTCTGCCACCAGTAACCTGTTCCCCAGCGACGATAATCTCCAAAACCTTCCTGACCTTTATAATCAACGGTAAACAATGAACCGTTAAATTTAACCGGATAGTTTCCCCGCCCGGCGCAGGCGCTGATGAAACGCTGAAGGGTGTAACCTCTTGATAAAACGTTTCCCTGCATTTCAATTCCGAGCGCTGTTTTAACAGTGTCATTGCACGACACATCAATCCAGCTTCTGTTCCAGAAATTAAGCCACCAACCCTTATGTTGTTTAAACAGGTTCTCTTTTTCTGCGGGAGTATTTTTTTTGGAGATACGACTAATTGAAGCAAGCCACTGTTCAGGTGTTGAAGGTTGCAGTGTCAGAACAGATATAGCAATACTTCGGTTACTTCCCGTGTTACTGTATAACGTTTTATTGTCCCTTTTCTCAAATTTGTCACCGCTCATTGAGGCTCCGAATATTCTGTCTTTCAGTGGATTTGCAAGTTTGAACCCATCAAGGCCCTGGGCAGCCAGGTTTTTCCTGAATCCCTGAACTTCCGGATTTAAATGGTACCAGGTAATTTTACCGGGTGTATTCATCACTACATCAGGCTGGATGATTGTTGGTCCATATGTTTCGGGATAAAAATTCAGATCACTGACCTCCATCTTTTTCATTGTATCAGCCTTTGTTCTCCAGATTTCTGCACTTGCAGTGATTATCGTTTTTTCGGGAACGGAGGCATCAATATGAATAACGGGATTGTTTGCATCAACCCAGATTTTAAATTCCAAAGCGCTGGAAGCAATTTCTGATTTTATTTCGATGCTTCCATCAGAAAGATTTAAGGTTTGAATGAACGTTGTTTTATCCTGGAAAGGGTTTGGGGAGATATTTACTTTTACTTTTCCAATTTTTAATAACCTCCCGTTTTCTTCCCATGCATCGGTTTTACTGATGTAAAAACAGATATTTCCGCTCTCTTCTGCCCATACGTTTAATGCAATATCACCATTGCCTAATGGCATCGTACCGGATGTCTCATTACTTGGCGTAGTCCATTGTACGTTAAATTGACTGATATGGGCAGGGACATTTTTTTGCTGAGCCTGAATATCATGTTTCGATATCCCAAGGCTTGTCATAACTATAAAGAATTTTAAAATTAAGTTTCTCATTTTCTGTCTTTTTATGTATTATGAAAAAATTTCCGGCCAAAAAATTTCTTTTTTATGATGATCAGATCTGGTATTTCCTTTTGCTGAATCCGATTTCCACTTTTGCCAATATAAAAATCCGGTTATTTGAACAATCTAAATCACTGTCTTTTTGTTAATACCCGAATTTCTTACGCTTCGGATAGGCCAATTCTATTTATCCTTCATTAACAACCTTCATAGCTATTTTTGCCCAGTCCCATAGCTTTTGTGGCTGGTACTTTACAGTTGAAATATCCTTCATGATAAATTCAACATTACAGTCTTTAGCCGCCTCCTTAAATTCCCGCAACTGCCTTTCGGCCTCTTCAGCTTCCCAAAGAATAAATACAGCAGGAGATGGTTTTCGGCTCAGTACATAGTTATCCCCTAAACCAGTTATCGCTTTTTCAATGTTAACCCAGGCACTGACGGACACTTTTCGCAGGTTAGGTATCCGTGAAAGGATTTCTGCTTTTGAATCCAATGGTTCGCAGCATCCGTAGTAGATTAAACCAAATCTTTTTAGCCATCGAAGGTCGTGTTCCAACGCAAATTCCCAGTGCATCTCAGGGGAAACAGAAGAAAGGATCTGGGCGTTGGAACAACCCCACATATTATGGGGGCGCACGTAATCGGGATCATAATTTGCACCGGGTAAATTGCCCGTATATCCGTACCCTCCTGAGCCTATCCTTGTATTATTGCAGTCGAGGCTCAACAGGTTTTGACTTTCAAACTGGTCGAGTTCATGCATCCAGGCATCGACCATCTTTTCATAAGCGGTATGTACCATTTCGGGGCGTAAACACAAATCCATCATTGCTTCTTCGATGCCCCACCAGCGGATCAGGAAATCCCACGGAGTGTACCATATATGGGTCTGACCTATTTTCTTAACAGGGATTATCCCGGAAAAGATCTCCTGCATGGCGTCAAAACTATTTTGGGTAGCTTTCTTCAGATAAGTTATCTTCGGAAGTTTTATTTTTTCAATATCCTCAGGTTCTTTAATCTGCACCTTGAAATGGCGTGAATAAATTTCGTTTTTGTCGTCGGTATGAACGGTGTCCACATCTTCGACAATTCCGAAATCGGTGGTGCGGTAAACGATTGGACAATCCAGGTAATCATTGATCACCATATCGCATGGCAGGTGTTCCCATTGGTAGATCGTCCGCCTGAGGTTTTGCTCAAGTTCCCTCGCCCACAGGTTATCGGTCTGCAAGGTCAGTTCATCGTTGACATTCATTTCATGCCAGGGGATTTCATTCACCCATACCATTGGTCGCTCCTGCTCCAGGTCGTTCATTTTTTGCCACAGCTGGGCTTTTTCCTTGTGAACAGGCAGGGTGGCTATTCCGGCAATTTTGGCGCCCAACCTGCGCAAAACTTCTTTTTCGCGGGTTGTTAGGACGATCTCCTCATCCATCGGAATTTGGGGAATATGACTCGGATCATGTAACATAGCTATTGATTTTATTTGATTGGTAATTTTTCTTCTCCACGTACGTATTTCCCAACTTTTGAAAGGGTTGTTACATCAACTTCCCGTATACGTCCTTCGTAATTTGGACCCACATCAAGGGAAAAAATATTTCCATATTCAACTGCGCCAAGGTAATCTTTATAGATTTTTTCTGCCGGAAGGCAAAGGTTATCATGCCCGGGCAAGGAGTAAAACCACATGGCACCACCTTTATGTTCAGGTAAGATCGGGTAGGTAAACTCCGCCACAAGGTAATTTTTGTAGGTGGCTTCGGCTTCTTTATTATAAATTGATGCAGCCGAATTACCAATATTTCCCGGGGTTCCCATTTCGCGCAAAACCAACCTTCCGGCAGGCGTTCCATGGTTAAAACCAACAAAACAATTTGGTTGGAATTTATGAATCCACTCAACTGTTTTTTCGTGACTTAAACCTCCATCGCCAACAGCATGGTCCATCCAGAAAAATTCGATTGGGCCGTACCGCGTACAAAGTTCCTTAAGCTGAGCCCTTTTCATCCCAGGATTTTTACCAGATCCTTCGGTGTATCCTTTCCCATCCACTGCTCCGGGCCAGTTCCAGTCTCCCTCAGAAAAATAGAGTGCAAGTCTGATCCCGTATTTATCACACGACTTGCGGAGTTGGGCCAGTACATTAATCCCCAGCGGACTATTTGTCACCTTTTTCACGGTTGTTTTAGTATCCCACAGGCAGAATCCGTCGTGGTGCTTGGTCAGGAACAAGATATAATTCATCCCGGCATCTTTTGCCACTTTGCACCATTGATCTGTATCACAACCTTTGGCTTTAAAATAGATGGCATCTTTATCAAGGGTAGGTGTCCACTCATTTCCTGAGAAGGTACTGAACTCCAGCAAATAAACATGCCAAATTTCAGTTCTTTGATCTGTTCAGCACGAACTTTATCATCAATCTTCCTGGTGTAATCGGGATCGGTTTTTATCACAAACCCGGTGGTCATAAGGGATACACAAATAACAATAAAAAGTGTGTTCCTGGTTTTCATGGTTATTGTTTTATAAGTTCAACTTTCCCGTTTTCCGGAAATTCAATCGTCATAATTTGTCTTCTCAATAAATTTAAATAAGAACCCATAGGCCGACGTAAGGAGTAATGGGATGATCACCACGATCATGGAGGTTTTAAGGCTAAAACTGTCAGCCACAAAACCAAAAAGCAACGGAATAAAAAAACCGCCTGAGATTGCCATCACAAGCAAAGAAGAAGCATCGTTGGTATATTTGCCCAAATCTTTGGTTGACAGTGCGAATAGCGAAGCAAATGTAATCGAGATAAAAAATCCGATTGCCGTAATAAGGTAAATCCCGGTCATCCCCCCGATAACAGCTGAAGATATGACTAAAGCTGCTGCTATAAGCGTAAACAAACCTAATATCCTGGCGGGATCAAATTTGGTCATAGACCATGCTCCAAGCAGACGCCCAGTCATCAGTCCATAAAAAATAATTGCTGAATATTTTACTGCTTCAGTGTTGTCAATGTTCCCGATCACTTTAAAATAGGGTGTCATTAACTGGTACAAAATAGCTTCAGAACCCATGTACAGGAAGGTTATAATAAAACCGAAGACAAAATGGCGATATTGAAAAACACCGCGCCTGCTTTCACCTTTTAAAGATTTTTCTGCCGCTATATCATTGGGATTCGCAGGCACAGGGGCATAGTGGACAAGAATCGCAAGTAAGATAAAAAGACCTGTCATTATCAGGTAAAACACTTTGATCCCTCCGAATAAATCGTATTCGAAAAGTTGCAACATAAACCATCCGCCAACGGGGGCGGTTAAAGCAGCCCCGACTGCACCTATTCCCTGGGCAAAATTGATTCTTGCTGCGCGGTTTTTGAGTTCCCCCAACACACCTATATAGGGGTTACAAACCGTTTGCAGGATAGTAACCCCCGAAAAAAGGACAAACAAGCCGAAAAGAAACAGGTTATAACTTTTTACAGTTGCAGCCGGGATAAATATAAATAATCCCACGGCTGCAATAAGCGCCCCTAACGAGATCGATTTTTTGGTTCCAAGGCGTGCAATGATTTTTTTTGTGGGGTACGACATCAGGAAAAATGCCAGGAAGGACAGCGATGTTCCCAGGGCAGTCTGGGTATTGGTCAATTTAAAAGCGTCCTGGAAAAAAGTAGCCAGGACATTAAACAGGTTCCAAGTGAAGCCCCACATAAAAAACAAGGCATAAACAAGAAAAACAGGGTAAATTCCTTTGGCGGTTTGGACCTTCATATTTCGTTTTGTTATCATTTAACTTTTTATTGAATAAAATAGTGCTGCGATGTTTGCCGGATCAATATCGGGTAAAATAGCTTCGTGACTTGGTGAAATGATTAATCCGGTAGGAAATAACTCTTTTAATTCAGCCACTTTTTTTGCGATTTCCACGGGATTGCCATTAACCAGCAAGTTTTGTGCATCCACACCACCGCAAAATGCCACCTTCCCGCCAAAGTGGGATCTCAGGTTCGGAGCATCCATTTCATTGGCCAATGCCTGTATCGGATGGATAATATCGGCTCCCAGATTGGCAAGATCCCGGATAATTGGAAATATAGACCCGCATGAATGGTGCATCACAATAAGCCCGTAACTTTTAGCCTGATCAATCAGTTTTTTAGTTCCGGGAAAAACAAATTCCCGCAAACTGCCTGGGTCAACCATTAACCCGGTCTGACTGCCAAAATCATTTCCTATTAGCACAACATCAAGCATCCCTTTAGTAGATTCATAAAATATTTCGTTGGCTTCCAGGTAGAAATCTGTAATACGATCAATCACGGCACGAAACATTTCCGGGTTGGAAAGCATTACCATGAGTGCCTGCTCCATGCCAAAGGCTGCGCAGGCATCCTGGAAATGGGCACTCCAGAGTATCCCCATCTTTATCCGGTCGATTGGAGCGGCCGCAACCCGTCTGCCGGATTCTTCGCGATCGAGGTACAATGCAGGATTGGGCCAGGCAAATTTATCAACATCCGAAACATCCGAATAATCTTCAAAAAACCCGGGTGCGGTAAGGGTCCTTTCATCTGGTTTGTCCAAATGACTTAGTTTGGCAAAATTAAATGCGCAGGCAATGTGGTTGGATGGCGGGTAATTGTAGGGAACCTCAATCGGATAAATATCATCATCAATGGCCATGCGAAGCTGGTCGATGCTTCTTACTCCAAAATATTTCATCAGAGCAGGTTCGGCAGAAGGTACGGGTAACCCCAGCCAGGATGCCGGCCGGTCAACCTGCTGGTGTTGTATGGTTCCAAAAAATCGTTCTCTGTGATTCATCTTCATATTATTAAGATATAAAAGGTGTTTCGACTCGTTAGATTTATTTCTGTTTAAATACAAATCAATACGTTACTCTTTTTATAGTTATATTTCCGGTTGTTTTCTCTGACTTACTTTTTATTTTAAGTCTTAAAATTGTTGGAAACTCGTCCAGCGTCTGTTGGGAACGGGTAATCTTGAATGTTGAACTTCCTTTCAGTAATTCGATTGAATTCGTTGACTTTCTTCCATACATCTCAACTTCCCAATCCCGAAATTCAAGCACTGATTCTTTGTTATTCAGTGCTGAAAATGTAACCTCATACTGACCTATCCTGGTAACGTATTTAGTCAGATCAATACTCAATTCTTTCCATTCGGTATTACTAAACGAGTTAATGTCCCATTTTCCAATTTCGATGATTGATTCTTCTTTTTTGTCGGTTCCGTTCTTACGGGCAATGCCATCGTAGAATCCGCCAAGGTCGTTCCTCTTTTCTGGTTCAAAACGAAGACCTTCAATATTGTAAACTGCAAAGTTGGTTATTTGCGGTTCAGCTTTTGCGTTTGTAAATAACACCCTTATTTTCTTCAGATTAACAGGATTAAAATAGCAGATTCGTTTATGTCCAACTGATGTGCCGTCATAAACTTTATTCCACTGATTTTGTTCGTTCATCCCTTCAATATCAAAGGCAAGAACCCGCTGTCCACGTGAGAGATCTTCCTGCAAGATCACATGGTTTATTTCAGTTGGTTTTGAAAAGGTTATTTCTAAAGATTTCCCTTCTCCCTTTGTTTTCCTGATAGGGTTCTCGAATCGTCTTTTGATCTCATCTCCGAATTCAGAATATGCCTTTACATGCGATATTGGTATAAGTCCTGTAGTATCAGGTGTGGAATTTAACAAAAGCACAGCCCCTCTTCCTACTGATTTGTAGTAAGTATTCATCAGCTGATCAGTTGTTAATATCAGACTATCTGTATTTTGAGCCCAGAACCATTTGTGTCCTTTGTTTTTAAGCAAAGGCACATCAATTTCAACAGGAGCATAGGCGTCACCAAAAGGATCTGATTGAATTGCCGTGGAAACACCTGTTTTAAGATCTTTACTGCCAAGGGTATACCAATTGGAATATGGAGCATAACCATCTTCATTTCCTACCCACCTAAGATTCGCCATGGGTCCCTGCAGAATTACGGCATCGGAGGCGTATTTTTCCAATAAATCATTCACGTTAATAAAACAACTTCCGTCAAACCAAACTTCGCGAACAGGTCCATATTTGGTCAATACCTCCGTCATCTGCTGACGAAATACCTTGTTGTATCCATCCTGTTTCGAAGGATCTTTTGTGACTCCCCCACTGCCGATACCGGCTCCCCAGGTTTCGTCGCCGGGATAAACATAGATACCCAGATCCAATCCGTATTTTTTGCATGATTCAGACAATTGTTTCAGCACGTCACCCTTACTGTTTTTCCATGGGGTGTTTTTTATACCGTAATCAGTAGTATTTGTTTGCCACCAGCAAAAACCACCCGTATGTTTTGCCACAAAAAGGATTAGTTTGGCACCCCACGATTTTGCGACTTCACACCACTGATCCGTATTTAACCCAGTTGGATTGATACGAATTAACGGAGTAGAATGATTATCATATTCCCGCCCCTGCCATGTACAGGGATCTAAACACACAAACATAGTTTGCTCATAATTCTGCCACCTCAACTGAGCTTTGGATGGCAAGGGAATCCCGACGGTTTTCCCGTTATCTTGTGCAATTCCCGAAAAAGAAATGCTCAATAAAAAGAAGAATAATAAGGCCTTTTTCATTCAGAATGAAGTTTATTTTACAAGATTCCAGCCCTCTCCAATAACCAAATCATTACGGCGGGATTCTGGTGAAACTTTGATACGAATTATTTTCCCATCCTTCACTTCACCCTCCACTGTTGTATTCTGCATGGCATGCAGTTTGAAATTCACATTCCAATCTTTGGGCCAGGCAGGCAACAACAGAATCCTGCCATGTTCCTCCTGTAAAAGCATCCTTTGCAATGCAGTGGCTCCTGAACCGAAATGATCGAAGTCTGGGCAGGAATCAGGTCCCTCACGTCCGAACATCGGAAAACGAACAATAGGTGAGGCAACACGGAAGCGGCGCACCAATCCATTTGCAGCTTCGGTTGCATTTCCGGCGTAAGCCCAATCTATCTGATCCTGAGTCCAGCAAGCACAGCCAAAAGCATCTTTTACTGAGCGGTTCTTCATTGTCCAGTTCACAATGTCACTTGTTCCAAGACCGAGATTGAAACAACGGAAAGGAAACACCGGATAAAGCTCCCCATTTTCCGAATTCCGATTTTTCTCCCATTTCTCTGCCGGAGCGATTGCCTGACGACCATCGATTGTTTGAAGTGAAACCTCCGGGATCTCGTTACGGAATTTTAGCCAGTTAGTCTTGTCCTGAGTCGTACCAGCTTTCATAGCAAGCAATTGGTCCATGCAAAACCTCAAACCAGCGATATCGGGCGAAGGGTTGACTGCAATCCACCAGGTTTCAACTACCTGAGCAGGCTCAAGACGGAGTTTTCCATCCACTCCGCGTGGATAGTGCTTGTCGAAGAACAGCAATATCTCGCGAGCGAAGGGAACCAGAATGCTATCCCTAAATGCCGGATCACCGGTATAATTTATCCTATCGCACATCATGGCAAGTATCTCAAGGCCGGATGTGAAGTAGTAATCGTGATACCATCCCTCGTATTTTTCGCCAGGTTTCGTCTTTGGTGGACGACCACCATTGTCACAGTCCTGCTCTGCCCCGGTGGGTTCAATATTTTCACGGTAATAGGCTCCATCGTGTCCGAACCAGGCTTTAGTAATGGCTTTTCGCATTTCCAGCAGGTTCGAGTAATAGCTAAAAAATGGTTTCATCAGTTCGTAGTCACCACTTGCCAGGAGCGGCCAGTAAAGCAATCTTTGGTTCTGAAAAGTGAACCGGCGTCCCCAGAGCCGGTCATCCTCATTGGTGAGCCATGTACCATCCGGCTGTTGTACCATTCCTGACCGATTTTTTTTGTCCTGTGTTTTAAACTTCAACTGTTGGGTAAAAAGTCCGCCATTAAATTTGGTCTGGACAAGGCCGCGACTCTGACATGCCATCAGGAAACGAAACACATTATAGCTCTGCGCAGTCAGCGCAGCACCATCTTTCTCCTCACGGGTACCGGAAGTTGATGGCTCGCCATTTAGTTTTTCACGCGCCTCTATCGGCAGGGTATTGTCTGTAGCGATAATCCAACTCCGTTTCCAAAAGTCTGCCCACCAACGAATGTGGCTACTCCAATCTTTCTTAACGTCAACTGATTGTGCTGCCAGTTGCTCAATCTTAGCAATCCATTTGGAAGGTTCGGGTGTTTGCATCGTCAGCGCCTGAATACGGATGTCAAAGGTTTTTCCCTTGCCTGCCAGAGCGCCACCTGACAGGGAAAGTTGAGGACTTTCCAGCAAATTACCAAAGGTATTGTAGCGAAATGGATCCGGAAACTTTGATGACATGTGCTCTACGTTGTAGAACTTAAGATCGTCCGCATAGGTACTCCGGTCACCTACTGAAAAATACCATAAGATCTTGCCATTCCTTTCCAAACGCACATCCTGAGTCGGCTCCGCGGTGGGTTCCCAACTACCTTTTGCAGGAGTGTATAGCTTAGTTACGTTGAATACAGTATAATCAATGCGTTTCCACAAATCCGGCTGCACTGTGACTGCAACTTCCTTTGGTGAGTTTATTTCGACGTGAAAAACCGGGCGGTTTGCATCTGCCCAGATTCGCAGGTTCATACCATCGGCTTCAATGCGGATCGAACCGGTTGCAAGGTCGAGGGTTTGGAGGAATGGCTTGCCTGAGGTGAATGGATTTGGCTTGATGGAGACCCGCACACGACCCGTCTTGAAAATATCTCCCATATAAGTATAGGCGTCGTTCTTTGACAGGAGTAAATACAGATCACCATTTTCAATGGCATAGACACCTGCCGCAATGTCGCCATTGCCTAAAGGCATCACACCGGTGGCGTCCTTCGAAGGACTCTTCCAGACGACATTGTACCGACTCATCCGATTCTCCGGCCCGGCAGCAGATGCAGTAACATTCTGAATCAAAAGAACTGCGATTAAACCGCAGATCATAAATACCAGTTGGTTTTTTTTCATTTTTACAGAATTTTATTTTCATTCGTATTCTTTATCACTTCATCAGGAATCATCAGCTTGCGCAGTGCATCGAAATTCCGTTCTATTTTACTCTCCTTTGTATAATCCCATACCGAAGTTTTTATCTGTCGGAGCGCTAATATTGCAGTGATCCAGCTTTGGGTCCAGCCAGTTTCTATCGACCAGGCGCCCCAACCTGCATCGGCATTCGATGCCCAATATTCCCAACGGTTAAAATCGAAAGCTCTGAACCAACCACCATCAAGTTCGGGATGTCGTTCACTGCGTATTTGGATGCGGCACAAGAATTTAGCAAGCTTATCTTCCGCGTCGCGATAGATTTCTTCGTTTGTGGCAGCAGCGGCCTCATGCAATCCAAGGAATGCAAAATCGGACGTATAAAGCAGATCGCTCACGCCATCAGAATTGGTTTGTATCAAAGGAGCCTCACTTGTACCATATGCCTCGTTAGTTGCGGGAGGAGGAAATCCTCCTTTGCCTGCTTCTCCTATTTGTTCACGGATTGCGCCACATTCAGCCTGACCTGCGATCAAGTCACCTGCAATTTTCCGAAGCCAACTGCGATGCTCTTCTGTATCATCAAGCCGTATCAACCAGGCTAAAGGAAGCAGCATTTTTGCCCGCTCCTGCTGAATCCCGTTTGTCCATTTCCATTTATCAGGGTAGGCGGCCATTGTCATTCCAATACCAGTTTTTGCCCTTTTCAAAAACAATTCGAATCCGGTTTGTTGGTATGCCCAGAGGTAGCATGCCCACAAGTTAGCTTGATAATGTGGAGAATAAGAACTGGTCTTATCCCTGAAGAGGTGTTCCCATCCGGTTTTCTCCAGCGGATCCTGATCGATCCGATCGGGTTGAAATCCATAAACCCCGCTCATGCGTAAATTTCCCAACAAGCACATTAACAACCGCTTATCGTAACGGTCAGTCTTCTGTGCTGTAGCTGCAATCATCATTCCCAGCATACTTCTGGCATTGTCATCACCATAGTAAACAGCATAACCATCGCCAAAGCCCGGACCGGCATATTTCGGTGAGTCATTCCAGCCAAATAATCCATATGCGGGATGATCACGTTTAATGTGGTCTCCCAACGACATCATCGATTTGAAATAGAGCCAATCCCCAATATTTCCTGCCGTCTGAAGGTATTTTGAATTTTGAAGTTCCGCTCCGGCAAGTCCCATTGCTCCGGCAACTTCTCCGTTACAATCATTTCGATTCCACCAGCGTACAGCCTGTGAGCCATCCGAAAATATTTTAGCATCAAAGCCTTCCAATATGCCAAGTGTTCCATCTCCAATCGAAACGTTTTTTGGCATCTTAACCGTACGGTGGCCATAAGGCCAATCCTGGTTAAGATCAGGATCTGCTTTAGCCGGATATGGAAGGTTAGCCGGTTTATTATACTGCTCAATCATTGAAGGATGAAGAATCATCCGGGAATTAAAAAACCAATCAATCCCACGAATCAGTGCTTCCCGTTCGATATCGGGAGGAAGGGATTCACTGATGCTGTAACTGGGTCGAACAATTGGAATCCATCTCAATTCAGGCAATTTATCGTTTGGCAGCAACCATGTAAATATGTGCTTCCATATTGTTTTCCATGCATCAGCCGGGGCATAACGCGCAGTGATAAATTGGCTCAATTTGGTAGTAGCCACCATCAATCCACCCGTTTTCTGTAATTGTGGAATTACGCACAAGACAGGAAAAGTCTCTTTTGGCAATCCGTAAACAGCACTATCGAATCCGGCAACGTGGGCTATAACAATATCGGCATTATCGTCCTTGACAGGGATAAAACGACAATCATGAATAGCTATAATCCGGAGCTTTTTCAAATCAGGTGAGAATGCATCCGAGGCAATTACAGCCCGTTCCCACTGCGTTCCTCTTGGGCTACCAAGCACAACTCCGGGCAAATAGGAAGGATATTCGACATACAACCTCAATTTCTTGCTAACTGCTTTTTCATAAAGGGAGGCATCCATTAAAGTAACATTGGCGGGATAACCATCGGCTAATACCAAAACTCCGCTTCCTTCCCTCGCGTTTTTTATTGCCTCTTCGGGTGAATTATACCGGTCGCAGGTTATCTTGTTTTCTTTTAATAC
>DASVHX010000190.1:0-2569 GCA_036382355.1 Bacteroidales bacterium | reverse complement strand
ATTCTATGTTTATGAACTGTCGGAGTTTATGCACAAACCAGATGATCAGGTGAGGGCACAGTTGATCAAACTTGCCAATTATGGTCTTCTTGTTTTTGATATCAACAACGACAGGGTTTATGTGAAGGACAGGTTGGAAGCTCTTATCAGCGCGCGCAGTGGACGTCGCGATTATGATGTTATTCAACTTAATTCGCAGGTTACCGATCAGAATAATGCCATTCTTGATTTAAAAAACTTCGATTTGCTTATCCGTGGAGTTCCGCAAGTTTCGCTCAGCGATTCACAGAACGTATTTATATACCCGCAGAACAAAGAAATTATTTTGAAGAAGAATCGCGATTTCGAATTTACCGGTCGCGTACATGCCGGCTATTTTGATTTTTTTGCGCACAAGTGTTCGTTTGAATACGATAAGTTCCGCATAAATCTTCCGCAGATCGACTCCATGAGTTTTATGGTCAATGGCATTAAGCGCGACGAAAAGGGCCGTCCAATGTTGATCAGGATAAAGAATGTAATTTCTAACCTTTCCGGCGATTTGCTTATCGACGAGCCTGGAAATAAATCCGGACTGAAGCCGTATTCCATTTACCCTGTTTTCAATAGCAAAAGTGAGTCGTATGTTTATTACGATAGCAAAAAAGTGCAGAACGGCGTGTACAAACGCGAAAATTTCAACTATGTGCTCGATCCATTTACAATGGACAGCCTTAATAGTTTCATAACTGAGGGGCTGCAATTTGCCGGCAAATTCAATTCGGGAGGAATAATGCCTGAAATAAGGCAACCATTAAAAGTTCAGGATGACTATTCATTGGGATTTGTAAAACATTTGTCAGCAGAAGGCATTCCTGTTTATGGTGGAAAAGGAACCTATTTTTCTGATGTAAAACTCAGCAATCGCGGATTACAAGGCAAGGGAACACTTAAATACCTTACATCCACTACCTTGGCCGATGATTTTCTATTTTTACCAAAATCAATGACGGCCAACCCTAAAACATTCGATTTGGCTGCTAGTGAAGGGAGTAACAAAATACCGCAGGCAGATGTGAAGAATAGCCAATTGCTCTGGGTTCCTGAATCTGATAGCATGATTGTTAACAACAAAACACCGGAGAAAATTCACCTTTATAACAACCAGGCAGAACTTAATGGGAGTATTACGCTTGCATCCAAAGCGCTAAAAGGCGCCGGCATCATGAATTTTGAGGACGCCCAAACTACTTCGCCTCTTTATGTTTTATACAAAAATTCATTTAAATCCGATACAACCGAATTTGTTTTGTTTACACCCGATCATAAAAACACAGCCATCTCAGTTCATAGTTTCAGCCTTCTTATTGATTTCGCGCAACGAACAGGCAAATTCCTGAATGCTGGTAAGAGTTCAAAAATGGGATTTCCCCTTATTAATTACATGTGTTATGTCGATGAATTCGATTGGTTGATGGATAAAAAGCAACTTGTCATCACAAATCATATTCCAGGTGAGGAGGAAAGAATACGCAATATGAGCATGGACAATCTGTTAACGCTTAAAGTAAAAGGCTCGGAATATATTTCTACTGATCCGGCTCAGGATTCGCTTCGGTTTATCGCACTTAAAGCTGTGTATGATATTGGGGGAAATATACTGCAGGCAGAGGATGCACGTATTATCCGTGTTGCCGATGCTGCAATTTTTCCGCACTACGGCAAAATAACCATCAAACCAGATGGATCTATTCAGGAACTTAATGGAGCAAACATTCTGGCTAATGTTGATACTAAATTTCATCAGATTTATGATGCGTCGGTAAGAATTTCTTCACGAAACAAGTATTCTGCCAAAGGCTTGTATGATTACAAACCTATTGAAGGACCACCTGAAACACTTCATCTGGACATAATAGGTGTAGATCCTGCCAGGCAAACATATGCTCATGCACAATTAAGCGATTCGGCAGCATTTGTGCTGAGTCCGTTTTTCGACTTTGAGGGGAATGTATCGCTATCTGCAAGAAAAGAAATGCTGAATTTTGATGGTGCTTTCAGGATAAAGAATGAATGTGATAAAAAGCAGGAAGAATGGGTAAGGTTCGCCTGCGATTTAAATCCTGCAAATATCCACATCCGTCTACCTGAGAAAATCAAGAACCTGAAAAACGAAGATATTGAAGTTGGCCTCCTATTCTCATCGGTAAATAACAAAATGTATCCGGCATTTTTTCAAAAAGCAGAAACGTTTTCTGATCCGACTCTTGTTTCTTCAAGTGGGACAGTAACGTTCGACAGGACATTAAACCAATATAAGGTTGCTGATACTTCACGGCTCGATAATACCTCGGCAGCAGGCTCTTTGATAAGTTTCGACGGAGAGAAATGCATGCTTAAGGGCGAAGGCATCGTGAATCTGAGTACCGATCTTGGACGGGTCAAAATGGTCGCAAATGGCTTGGTTCAGCATTTCATTATTCCCGATTCCACCTCAGCGCGCGTGATGGCTACTATCGATTTCTTTTTCAGTGAAGAAGTGCTCAAATATTTTACTAACGATCTGGCTTCCAACAATCTCAAAGCTACA
>DASVHX010000189.1:0-1518 GCA_036382355.1 Bacteroidales bacterium | reverse complement strand
GTCTATATGCTTACCGTACTCAGGTGCTCGAGATTATCACCAGACTGAAACCTTCACCTATCGAAATGGTGGAATCACTTGAGCAAATGCGCTGGATAGAAAACGGCTTTTTTATCCATACACTTCTTACCAATAGCGACAGTATTTCGGTGGATACTCCCGAAGACTTATTAAAACTTACGAACATCTCTTGAATTTAGCGTCGGTTTGGCCTATATTCGCATCCTCAAAATCAGCAGAAAATGGACATGGATGCTTTTATCAGCGAATTGTTGCATCAACATGAGTGTGTAATCGTACCCGGATTAGGCGGTTTCCTGACCAATTATGCTCCTGCCAGGATACACCCGACACACCATGTTTTCGTGCCACCATCAAAGTATATCGTATTTAATGCCAGTTTGTCGCATAACGATGGTATTCTTGCAAAGCATATCTCTGCAGCGAAGAATATCAGTTATCGCGAATCTCTTGAGCACATCAGCCATTGGCTTAACGGGCATAAATCCCGACTTAAAAACGGGCACAACTGGACACTTGAAAACATAGGCATTCTATCGCTCGACCGCGAAGGAAACATACAATTCGAACCTGCGAATAATGTAAATTACCTTGTGGAATCGTATGGTTTGTCAAGTTTTGTTTCCCCACCTGTAAAGCGACTTGAAATTGCTCATGTAACAACTCAGGTGAAGCAAGGAAATAAATTACACAGCCTCAATCGTAGATTAAAATGGGCTGCTGTTGCGCTACCGCTTGTTGGTTTCAGTTTTTGGGGATCATTTCATGCAAAGGATATTGACCAAATTTATACCAGTTATGCCAACCTTATGCCGTGGGAGAATTCCGGAAGCAATATCCGGCCGGCTGTGAACAGCATCAATTCGGCAGGCATGTTATTTACAGAATATCAAACGATATACGCATCTGTAATTGCAGATCGCAGTGGCATGAATACTGTGCGGAAAATTGTGATAACCGAACCTGATGCTCAGCCGGAAGTTTCGGACAAACCCGCAAAAGAAGCAGCCATAAGCTCCGAAACAAACCTTTCCTGCCGATACTTTATTATTGGTGGTGCATTCAAACTTTTTGAAAACGCCGGAAAATATGTTGATGATCTAAAAGGAAAAGGATACCCGGCCTCTATTGTTTTTCAAAACCGTCGCGGATTATATGTAGTTGGCATAAAAGGCTTCACCAACAAGGAAACCGCAAAGGCTCAGCTTTCACAAATTCGTTCCACCGAAAATCCAGCTGCGTGGCTTATTATACGCTAATCACGCTGTTGGTGTGTCAACGGATATTTACCTCTAACCAAAACACATTCTTCTCTTGGCAAAACGAAAGCTAGAACGGTTCGCCGAAAACGCCACCTTTGAACACTTCTTTCAACCTTCCTTTTTCGATCTGCAAGCCGGATTCCCACTGCAAGGAAAATGGCGTGAAGATTTCTTTCACAACATCAACCCGATAATTGTCGAACTGGGTTGTGGCAAAGGTGAATATACCATTGCA
>DASVHX010000188.1:0-2287 GCA_036382355.1 Bacteroidales bacterium | reverse complement strand
CCTGATCAGCCGGGGATATTCAAGCAGTATATCGATCCATTCTTCGTCGTTGAATTGTTTTCCCGCGAAATCGGATTTATACACATCCTCCTGGGTGCGAAGAAGTTCCTGTGGACGCATATTCATTTTCATGAGGATATCTTTCAGAACTTCGCGGGAAATCGGGTTCTTAAGGTATTCCACCAAAGTGAAGTCCAGACCTTTTTCCTTAAGATATTCGAGGCCGGCCCTCGATTTTCTGCATTTTGGATTATGGTAGATCGTGATCATATAGTAGATTATGGGAAATAAAGATAATAAAAAGGCCGGAACAAAAGCCGGCCACGTAAAAATTATTGTTTGAATACGTTATTCATTATCGCGTCCGAATTCCATCAGGTAAGCCTTTATAAAATCATTCAGATCGCCATCCAATACGCCGGCGGCGTCGGAAGTTTCGTGGTCGGTACGCACATCTTTTACGAGTTTGTATGGATGAAGCACATAACTCCGGATTTGCGAGCCCCATTCGATCTTTTTCTTCTTGCCTTCAATCTGGGACTGCGCTTCCTTTTGCTTGCGTATTTCGATCTCATATAGTTGCGATTTGAGCATTTGAAGGGCTTTTTCGCGGTTTTGTAATTGCGAACGGGTTACCTGGCATTCCACCACAATGCCTGATGGTTCGTGCTTAAGACGTACTGCCGTTTCAACTTTATTCACATTCTGTCCGCCGGGTCCGCTTGAGCGGAATGTGTCCCAGGTAATATCTGACTGGTTTATCTGGATGTCAATATTGTCATCCACTAAAGGATACACATAAACCGATGCGAACGATGTGTGGCGCCTGTTATTGGAATCGAACGGAGAAAGTCGAACCAGGCGATGCACACCATTTTCACCTTTGAGATAGCCGAAAGCATATTTTCCTTCTATTTCTAGTGAAACGGATTTAATGCCTGCTCCATCGCCTTCGTTCAGGTCGAGTTCACGCACTGTGTAATTGTTACGTTCGGCATAACGGATGTACATGCGCATAAGCATTTGTGCCCAATCCTGGCTTTCGGTGCCTCCGGCGCCCGAATTAATCTGAAGGATTGCACTTAGCTTGTCCTCTTCACTGCTCAGCATGTTCCGGAATTCCAAGGCTTCTACAAGGCTGATAGCAGATAAATACTGCTTGTCGAGATCGGCTTCCGCACCTTCGCCAGCCTGGTAAAATTCGTTCATCACCAATAAATCTTCCTGGGCAATGCAGGCTTCCGTATAATTGTCGGTCCAGCTTTTCTTTTCCTGTATGGCTTTTAATTGAAGTTCAGCTTTTTTTGGGTCGTTCCAGAAGTCGGAAGCCTGGGTAAGGGCTTCTTCATCAGCAATTAGTTTAAGTTTATTGTCGACGTCAAAGGAACCTCCTCAGCGCTTCAAGGCGCTTTGAAAGATCTTTAAGATTTTCGTTTGTAATCATGGTAGTTTTATTTTGAATTATTCATCTTTCAGTAAATTGTATAACAGGCCAGATTGTATTTCCTGCACCTTGCTGATTTCTTTGGTATTACCGGCGAAGCAGGCCGAGATGTGAGTTTCTGGTTCCCCATAATTAAGCAATATCGTCACCTAAAGTTGTATTTACTCAGTCGTGGTCATTTCATGCAAATATTGGGTCGAATTACAAGTGCAAGAAAATAAATAAGCAGGCAGGCAATTCTTTTAGAGATGACTGGAATGGCATGTCCTGCGCGTACATAATAATTTAGCAATATGTACTGCTGTTAGCAGATGTTTATCTCCAAATGAAACTTGGTAACCTTAAAAAACGTAATACCGTATTTATATTCGTAAGGAAAATCCGGGTAATTTTTATTTTTGCCTTAGAGATCTTACTTTTATTTTGGGTTGAATTTTGAAAGCTAATACTTCCAGTCTTTTCAAAATATGGTTTTTCTCTTTTTCTTTTCTCTATCACCAAAATACTGTCATAGTAATGCATTGAATCAACGCATTCGGTAAACTTGTTTACTTTTAATGCGTTTTGTTTTGAATGATAGGCATGTAAGTAATCAATAAAATTTTTACTATATTCGATAAATGTTCCTTTTCGTTTATACCCACCGCCATATTTGAGCCAATAGGAAGTATGTAGGTCTTCACATAAATAAACACCGTCGTCTTTTACATGGTCAAACAATTCTTCATAACTTACAATTTGCTGATGCATAGAATGCCCCCCATCATCAATTAAGATATCAATAGGAGGGATTTGCCTCTTTATTTCTTTTAGAAACTTTCTATCAGATTGAGAACCTATAAA
>DASVHX010000187.1:0-2051 GCA_036382355.1 Bacteroidales bacterium | reverse complement strand
CGGCAAAGCTGCTCATTATGGTGTATTATATCCACTCCAGACATTTTCGCAAAAGATAGCAGTGGAATTGAAGCACGTACCTTTCTGTATAGAGGCATCCGATAAGGATTCCATGGAATTGCTCAGACAAGTTGCGTCAGCAGTTTCAGATACCGTAGTTGAAATTGATTCGGACCGGCGGAAAGTTTTGCATCTTGCGGCAGTATTTGCCTGCAATTTTCCGAATGCCATGTATGCTATAGCTGATGATATTTTAAAAAATGCTGGCCTGCCTTTCCAGTTGTTGCATCCTTTAATTCTGGAAACAGCGCACAAAACCACGCTCGATCAGCCATGGAATGTACAAACTGGTCCTGCCCGGCGGAACGATCTTTCTACAATCCAAACCCACGAAGCCATGCTTAAAGATATGGCATCATATAAAGAAATTTATACTTTACTCAGCAATGCCATCCATGCGCATTACCAAGCAAAGTAAGATTAGTATTAAGATTCCAAAAACGGATAAAGAAAAATTTTATGAGTAATTACAAGGAACTTTTACGTGAAGTGAACACTTTTATTTTTGATTACGATGGCGTGCTTACCGATGGTTCAGTTATACTTCTGGAAAATGGCGAAGCCTTGCGCACCGCCAATGTGAAAGATGGTTATGCAATTCAACTCGCGATTAAAAAAAACTATCACGTTGTCATCATTTCCGGTGGTATTTCTGAGTCCATCCGCAAGCGGTTCGATACATTAAATGTGAAGGATGTATTTATGGGCGCTGACAATAAAATGCTCATCTATGAAGATTATATTAAACGGAATCACATACAGCCAGAGCATGTTCTTTACATGGGCGACGATATTCCTGATTATGAAGTAATGCTTAAGGCAGGCGTTCCAAGTTGCCCTGCCGATGCAGCCCAGGAAATAAAAGCTATTTCGAAATACATTTCGCATTTCGATGGTGGCAAAGGCTGTGTTCGCGATGTTATAGAGCAGGTGCTCAAGATACAAGGGAAATGGATGAACGATGATGCTTATCATTGGTAATTTGAATATGATTGGGCAGGTTCATATCCGAAGGAACAGCTATCTAATAACATTCTGAATCCGCACTTTCATGAATTTGCGTCGCATCTCTGCAATTGTTCTCCATACAAGACTACCCAACCTGATCATTATTGGTTTGGTTTTATATCTTCAGCGTTGGTGTATAGTTGTGCCCGGTTTGCAACAGTCCGGAATTGAACTGGGTTGGACAGGATATGGCTTAATCGTTCTGGGGACTGTTCTTATAGCAGCAGGTGGCTACCTGATAAATGATTATTTCGATACAGAAATTGATGCCGTAAACCGGCCTGAGAAAGCAGTTTCTTTACGATTTATACTGCCCGGTACTATAAAAACAGCTTACTTAACAGCTACTCTGGCCGGTTTAATAAGTATTGTATGGGCGTGTTATTTATCCGGCATATATATACTTTGGCTTGTTTATTTATTAGCTGCTGTTATTCTGTTTTGGTATTCTTACCAGCTGAAAAAAGTTCTTTTTCTTGGAAATCTTGCTGTAGCCATTGCTTCTGCATTTACCATGCCTGCTGCATGGCTTTATGATCTGCTCTCATTGTCTGGTTGGAGTTCCATCGGCTTTTCTGCAGCCAATGTTTATTTTGGAATTACGAAACGTGTTATCATTTACAGCCTTTTTGCTTTTCTGATTTCGTTTGCGCGCGAAATCATTAAGGATATCGAAGATATGGAAGGAGATAGCCGTTATGGATGCCAAAGTCTGCCTGTCGTTTATGGAGTACCAGTCGCCAAAAAAATCATCATTACCTGTTTTGCTTTGATCCTAATGGTACTTTGCTTCTGGCAAATAGATTTATTCAAAACCGGCCGCAGTGATATTGCGGTCTATCTTGCAATTGCAGTAGATTTGCCTTTGTTATGGCTAACAACTTTTGTATTTCGGATTCGCACCAAAGCAGAAAGCCACAAAGCTGGGCTAATGACAAAAATTATTATGATTACAGGTATTTTAAGTATGTTATGGTTTCTCT
>DASVHX010000186.1:0-3683 GCA_036382355.1 Bacteroidales bacterium | reverse complement strand
CCCAGAAGCCGTACATGAAGGTGTCCATGTATTCCACTTGTGGATTGCCATTTAGTTCCTCTGCTAGAAGTGCGACCAATTCGCGAAAAGCTGCCTGGTACGCTGGGTTATCATAACGCGGCATACGAAAATCTTTCTTGTTACCCCTGTTCCATTCACCATGCAACTTCACATAGGGCACTTTATCCATCAAAAAATCAGGCATGCCCAACTCAGGACCATCAGGATTTTCGAGCATGATCCGCGTGCAGATGCGTTTATCATAGCGTTTGGAGAGATCAAATATGATTTTCCAGTATTCCGGTACATCGAGTCGTCCGGGGCGATTTTGCATCTCGCGCCAGTTGGGTCGTATGTACATCTTTTGCACGAAAGGCAATTTAACCAAATCTTCAATCGATTTTTCCAAAGTCTCTCCTGGGAGTCTCGGCGGACCGAGGTCACCGGAAATATACACCGTAAGTCCCATGCCAAAATTGGGCACCACCTCCTTAGAAGGTGTGGTAGTCATCACCACTTCACTGCCGGGAACCACTGGTTCGAGCGAATATTGCGGAAATGGACCCTGATAGAGCCGATCTTTAACAGCCGGTCCGGAGCCAAAATCATATTTGTCCCAATTATGGGCGGGGATGAACCCGTGAGCCGTCCCAATTCCTAATCCGCTCAGGGCTGCAAGCGCTCCACCTGCTTTAATAAAATTTCTGCGTTCCAATTGTAAATGATTATTAAGTTAAACAATATCAGCATATTGAACAGGTAAGAAGTTAAGGTTTCATCCGTGAATTCGTAGCAAGAAGTATTTTTACTTATCTGTTGATGTTACTTTATACGCGGGGAGTAACCAGCATTAAAAACGACCTTTGTTTTTCTTAATGTTGCTTTTCCTATTTCATTTCAACGTTCAGAAATCCCAAGTTTTAATACTCAAGCCTGTTTTTCTTTTGTTAGGTGTGTAATCAATTTAGCTTGATTTTTGCTACAGTGTTCTGAATCAATTATAAGGTAGAATAATTCGTTGTTTATTGTTACTTTTAGCCGTATAACTTTTATAATCGAATTATCTGTTTAAAATTCACAACAAAGCCACAAACTGAGTCTTAAATTCTTCATAATTCTATGATCTGGATTACCTGGGTCCTGCCGGCAGAAACGTTGACATTCAATTTATCGCCTTCGGTTTTCACCGGTTTGCCGCTCACCATTTCAACAGCTTCAAATTTCCCTTTTATATTAAGCTCTTTCAAGTCGAGAGTTACTATTCCTGTGGCATCCCGGGTTCCATTGTTTCTCACGGTAAAAAAGAGTTCACCGGCTTTGCCAAAGCGCTCAATCCGGACTGATCCAACATTGCACGTAGCTCCGGTAACCGGCTCCCAGCCTGCTCCTGCAATTTGTTTGATAATGGGAATATACTTTTTAAAAAACGGACGTCCATTCTCTATTTTTTTGTGATCCTGCCAATAGGGATCATTGGAAGCATCCACACTGAAAAATGACGGGAAGAAGCCATAAGCCATCAGTTTCTCGAAATAAATTTCATACCCTTTGTAAGGGAAATCGGTAAAGGCTTTATCATTTAATCCTTCATTCAATAGAAAAACTATGGGTTTCTGATATGAAATTGCCCGTTTAAAATCCAATGCTTCTGTATTATGATCATCAGATGAGTACCAATTCAATTCAGATCCGAACAGATCCAGGTTAGCTGCCGCAAATAGATTCCAGCCATGGCCGTTACCCATAGCCAGTTTTCCCTGCGAATGCATTTCGTCCGCTATTTTCTTCATAAATTCAAATTCGGAAGTAAAATTCCAGATTGCCGGCCTTGCTACAACTGCTGAAAACGTTAGCGGATAATCAGTAAACTTAAAATGCTCATCGCGGTAATTCAAATCGTGATGCCAGTTCCATTCCATGGAATCAAAATAGATTCCATCAACATTCATTTTAATTGCAGGCCTTATTTCATCCTGTAAAACATACTGATAACGATTAAATCCCGGAAGATCAGGATCGCAGTTGGTAGTGATACTCATGGCCCATCCTGATTTAAACCAGGGAGTTTCCAGCCGCCGGGTCTGCCATTGTCCGTGCTTATCTTCGGTTGCACTATTGGCAACATACTCCCGGTGATCCCTTGGAATCATTTTGTCAGATACAAGCGTATCATACGGTATATCCTTTTTAAGAATCGGTAACTGAATATCCCAGGGTTCGGTGTATTGAAAACTTAGCACGCCAGTTTCCTTGTCGGAGAGGATGTTGGACAGTTTCTTTCCATCTTTGGAGTCGTTGTTGTTCCATGCGGTTTCATGAAAAGAAAACCCGAAATCTTCCCATTGCGGAATTGACCTGAGTGGCGTAAATGGCAGCCAGATACCTTCATTTACAACTCTCTTTTTAAAAGATTCCGGATAAATGGAATAATATTGTTTAAGCGCTTCCCGCATTCCCCATTTTGCATTGAAGGTAAACTTACAAAGTTTAAAAAAAGCCCGGTTTGGAAATTTCTCAGTCAGAGGACTTGTTGCTACATCAAATTCGGCTAATAATCCCTTTCCTATTTCAGCGCCCAGCCGGTAAACCAATGGAATAGTCATGTCAATACCCATTCCTTTCCCTCCATTATCAACATTAACAGCGCTCAAAGGATAAAACGACATAGTTCCCCGACCTACTGCATCACCATATCCACCGTCGGATAGATTTTTCCCGTTGAAAGCTCCATCGGGAGGCAAAACTGTAGAAATTGGCACTGTATCAAAATAAGTCAGACCGGGTTTCATGATTTCCGATTTTTCCAATCCGCGATACCATTTCCATTTAGCCCCACTCAAGGGAAGAATAATTCGAAGCGTAATACAGGAACTACCTGCGGCAAGGTATTCCAATTCTCCATTTATTTCAGTATAATTTCCCCTGTCAATTTCATGAATTACAACCTGGTAAAGATTGTTGCGATATCGTGTTATCCTGGCATTTGCTGTAACATTCACATCAAATATGGCAAGCTCAGTTACCTGGTTGTTTGTTTTGCCTGCTTCGATATACTCAACCCGAATCGCGGTTTTACCCTGGCTGATTGTGCTGGATTTATCCTCGCCTTTTTGGATGGAACTTCTGACTAATTCCTGATCCGGGAGTACAGACTGGCAAAAATCGCAAGAAGAATCTCCGGGGTTAGCGAATGTGAAAACTCCGCTTTCTCTATAGATATGATCTTCAGCATTTGCAGTGTTAAAGCATATTAATATTCCAACAAACAACGCATTGAAGATGCTAATTCTTATTTTGCAATTCCACATAATGACCTCCACTTTTCAATTTAACTTATCGAAACAATCGGTAATTCTTTTTAAATCAGTTAAATAAAAGGGCATGTCCAGTTCAGAACACACCCTTTAAATCAACAACCAAACCAAATAGTAACAATGAAAACACTTGTTCAACGAATTTATATTGAGGTCTTTAAAATCGACCAGGAATAATTTCTTTACAATGCAATTTGGGCAAATTTTGAATCAGGAGTTTGATCAAGGGGTATCGCTCCAATTTCAGTCCATCCACCATCGCTTTCCACAATCGCGAAATTTACAAAATTGTTGAGCGTTCCTAATCCTGTTCTTTTTATCGAAAACTCAATAGCTTTTCGTCCATTGTTATTACTCATTTTTGAGAAT
>DASVHX010000185.1:0-2097 GCA_036382355.1 Bacteroidales bacterium | reverse complement strand
CAGGTAAATATAGGCTCTTAGAATCGTCTATACGAAAGAGCTATCCACCACCTACCCGAATACGCCAAAGAAAAGAGGCTGTTTTCTAAATTGAAAACAGCCTCTTTTGATAAATAGCTACTTTTTCAGTGCCCTCCTGAGAGGCGGCGGGGATTTTTTTAATCAGGTATAGCCTGAATTAACATGTTCGAAACCTTCCAGGTCTCAAAGACCTGGAAGGTTTTTCCCGAAAAAAAATCCCGGCATTTACCGGGATCCTTTTTTACTGAAGCAGCAGTTTGACGACTTCCACTTTTCCGTCGGTTACCAACCGGCATAGATAGGTGCCAGGTGCAAGCTCGCCGGCCTCGAATGGGACCTGATAAGCACCTGCATTTTGTGTTGTTTTCAGCAATTCTTTTACCAGTTTTCCATAAATATCATACACGCTCAGGTTAACGAGTGTTTTTCCGGCAAGCTGATAGGCTAATATCGTGCTGCGTTTAAAAGGATTTGGAGCCGGTATCAACATTTTCGTTTCCACACCTGAAACCGAAGGCTCATCAATTCCAACAATAGTAGTTCCTTGTTTCAACACGATTTCATTGTTAGGATCAAAAGTCAGCAGGACTGGCTGTTTGTTGAATTCGAAACTAAATATCTGCCCATTAAAATTATTGAATACCTTGATTAAAGTATCGGTTCCATCCTGAAAATCGATTCTCAATTCCAGCGGCATCTGGAAATAAAGCGAAGACGAAGATGCATTCTGACTGGCTGTAAAGTTCACTTTCCAGGTAGTCCCTGCGAGTTGCTCGAAACTATAAACATTCTGGTAAACCGGATGATTGGGTTGGAATATCCATTCATTAAAATACCAATTCAAATCCTGTCCGCCTGCTTCTGCCATCTTGTCGCGGAAATCGCCTATTGTAGCGGATTTATATTTGAAATTCAAATCGGTTGCATATGCTTTCATACCGGCAAAGAATAGCGAATCGCCAAGCACATAACGCAACTGATGCAATACACAACTACCTTTCATATAGGTAATGGCATTGTTAAAAAGCATATTCACGTCAGGTGTGGATGTGGCCCATGAAGATTCAGATATAGCCCAACCCGGATTGTTAGACAAATAGTTTTGGGCATTATTCGCAATTTCAGTTTTATAAGCAGCTCGGCCATGTTGATTTTCAGTCCAGGTAGCTTCAACGAAAGTGGCAAAAGCTTCGTTCAGGAAAATATCGGCCCATGTTGCGCATGTAATCATATCTCCAAACCATTGATGTGCATATTCGTGCGCTATCAGATATTCTTGCCAACAATTCGGGCAAAGACTTGTGAGTGTCTGGTTCTCCATTCCCCCCCATACAAACTGGCTGCTAAGGGTGGCAAAACCATTTTTCTCGAATGGCTGTTCGCCGAACCTGCTGGAATAATAATCGGTCATCGGGCTAATAATGGCTTCCATCGCAGATGGATTTTCGCCCGCATTGTAATAGAAGCGCATGGGAACACTATCGGTTGGATTGGAAAGTTTGTGCCAGTAAACAATATCCAGTTTGTAATTTACTTTTGAGGTAAGAACAACAAGGTAAGTAGCCACCGGATCGCGGCTGATCCAATGATAATTTATCGCCTGGCCTACGATGGTTGAATCCTGCAACCGTCCGTTCGATCCCAGTTTAACGCTTACAGGTACTTTTGCGATAATATCAACAGTAGCCTTGTCCGAGGGCTGATCCCAGCAAGGAAACCATTTGCGGGCACCTTCGGGTTCGCAATCGGTAAATACAAAACCATTATCCACATAAAAAGCACCATCCGCAACGTTCTGATGCCTGTAATAAATCATTACATCGGCTGATTCGCCGGAGTTGTATGTTCTGTCAAGGGTGATAGTCAAAATATCAGCGGCATGCGTGAATGAAACACCAGCCATTTTCACCGAATCGATAATAAGCGAACTATTTACTGCATTGAGTTTGATCTTGCTCAATGCAGAATCCACTTTGAAGCTGATTAAATTGCTAGCAATGAATGATTTGAGGAATGGACTGGCATAGCATGCAAAGATATCCAGGTTCAGTTTATAATTAAGCACATCAAAAGAAT
>DASVHX010000184.1:0-3210 GCA_036382355.1 Bacteroidales bacterium | reverse complement strand
GCATATCGCCGGAGCGTTAAATGTCGGTATAATTTTGTTATTTTGCCTGATACCGACTGAAACAAGCTTAAGAAGGACATAAAACAAATATATCTAACACCAAACAAGGGAAATGCTTCAGGTCAATTATACATTTCTCATTCCACTAAAGATAGTATTCCATTCAATATGAGTAAAGAGGATAAACAGTTTATATAAATGTACATATTTACGTGTATATCATATCGATTTCATATATTTGCAAAAAAAACATCAAGATGAGTGAACTTGAATTAGATATCGTTAAGCTAGAAGCCGCTGCCAGCAAACTGAGAGCTATGGCTCACCCAATGCGTATCGCCATTATCGACCTGTTGAACAACGAGAAGAAAATGAGCGTAACTGAAATTTACGAATACCTAAAAATAGAACAGGCTGCTGCATCGCATCATCTTAATATTCTGAAAAGTAAAGGTATTCTTGCTTCAAAGCGCGATGGTAAGCAAATTCATTATTCGCTGAAAAGCTCAACTCTTACCGAGATTATTACCTGTATAAACAGGTGCAACGGTCCGGAATAATAGCCCGGAATTTTCTTTATTTATCAGGCCTCTTTCTCTAAGTTGTAGGATTTGCTGTTTATAACTGCCAATCTTCTTCTTGTTCCCAATTACCTCTTAGATCAAGTACTTTGGGGAAAACGATGATTTTTTCAGGTTGAATATGCCGAAGGTAATTCCCTGTATCCCATTTACCATTATGGTTATTGTCCACTATGGCTTTTACCTTATACTTCCCAGGCAACAAAAAGGGATATGATATTTTACCATCCGCTTCAATCATGTTTTCCTGTATAACCTTCCCTGCATCTGTCAATAATTGAATAATATGAGGTTTGGGTATATTAAAATGAATCTTTAGCGTTAGGCTTCCATAATCCGCTAAAGCCCGGGTTTTAAATTTTATAGAAATAGAATCATTAGCCATACCGTAAATATCTTCGAAAACCGAATCAGGGATAATCAACTGGTATTGCGTAGCTTCCAGCAATTGCTTTTTGATGATAATACGTCGCTTCAGGCTATCCAAAAATTGAACCTTTGGCCGAAGAGTTGTGCTGTCTTCCACCAGTTTAAAAGATGAAAAATCTGCTTTTTTCAGCGGATTATCCGAAACAAGCATGAGCTGAGTGTGCAAAGGGAAGTTACCCTGCTGGGGAATATTTGTTTTTAGTCTTAATTTTGGTTTAATCCCTTGACGATCTGCCTTCTGTGCATTCTTGGTTTTGAACGCAAGAGAGATATTGAGTGTATCCAACACCCTGCTACCATCACTTAAGATAAAATGTAGCGAATCGGAATGAATATTTTTTAGCCAGAAGTTTAGTGTGTCGCGCGTAGCATTGGTCTCACTCACGTACCAGGCTCCAAGCGTGTCCGCAACGAACTTTTTCAGCTTTGGTGATTTTACAGGCAATCTTAAAGCCAGCTGCATGTGATTTGGCGCCACCATTGCAGTTCTGAGGATGCGTTGAACGGAATCGCTTTCGTGAAACATGGCTAAAGCCGATTTCTTAAACTTATCCTTATCTACTATATGTATTGGTTTCCCAAGGCTGTCCAGCTTTGGGATATCAACATGATGTGCCAAGATTAATGTATCTGCAAATGCAATGGCTTCGCCTTTATCGTAAAGGAAGTTGCTATTCTGATCCTGGAGAACAATCAATTTAAAATTGCCTTCCCGGAGGTTCTGAAACTTGAAATCTCCTGTACTATCGTTTACCCTGGCCACATAGAGTGGACGGCTCAGGTAAGGCAGGGAATCGGTAGATCCATTATAGAGCATAGCGAGTGCATCTTTTGGCGGAGTCTGGTCGATAGCATCAAGCACACTGCCATTGAAACCAAGCGAATCAATTTTATTGCCAGTAGAAAATACAAATGCATAATCTGTAAGTGGATTTCCTTCTGTTATATCCACAATGGCATTGCCCATGTAGACGCTATAAGTGGCATCCTTTTGCAGCGGCTCTTTAAACGATATTATGAGCGATTTACCCCGCATCTTGAAATCGGGTTCATTAGCTACCGGCGGCGAAATGAGCATCTGCTTTTCGATATCCTTTAGCGTAGCAAACTCGTTGAATGAGATAATGATCCGCTGTCCGGTAAAACCTGTGGAGAAATTGGCAGGTACCGAACTTACAACTGAAGGCGGAATAATATCTTTTTTTCCGCCCGATATAGGCGATTGTACGGCACAGGCCGCTATCAGTATTAACAAAGATAAAACTGCTATTCCCAGGAATAACCTGGGCATCCGCAGAAATTTCGGCTTATTATGAAGGTTTGCAAACATTGGTGCAAAGATGGGAAAAATTATCGTCCTGCTGATTATGGGCACTGGCAATTAAAGGTTTTATACTACTTTTAGATTAAATTCAGCTGAGATGAAGTCGTATATTTTTTCTGTCTTACTGGCATCAACCTGTTTGGCATCATTCGCCCAAAGTGATGGATATGACTTTAAATATCAATCCATCGCAGCGGCTGAACAACGAAATGCATCAAAAATCCTGAAGCATACCGGTATATTCACCGGCAAAAATTATGATCTTAAATATCTTCGGCTGGAATGGCAGATTGATCCTGACACATTCTACATCCAGGGAACGGTTACTTCATATATGGTGATGACTGAACCTGTTGTTTCTCAATTCCAGTTTGAATTGGTTGATCAATTGATCGTTGATTCAATAATACATCGGGGATTACGTGCTGAATTTGAACATACCGGTGGGATTCTTAACATACAAACCGGTCTTCCAATCTCTACCGGTACGCTTGATTCTGTCTCCATTTACTATCACGGGATACCTTCCTCTGGCATTGGATTTGGATCTTTTATGAAAGAAATGCATAACGGTGTACCAATTATCTGGACACTTTCGGAACCGTTTGGCGCCAGCGACTGGTGGCCCAGCAAGAACGACCTTTCCGACAAGATCGATTCCATAGATATTATTGTAGTTTCACCATCCTCCTATCGAACAGCTTCCAATGGCATGCTTATAAGCGATACAGTGCTGGGCGCTCAAAGGATTTGCCATTGGAAACACCGTTATCCCATTGCAAGTTACCTTATCGGTATTGCGGTTACAAACTATGCTACTTATTCCGACTGGGTCCCGGGAAATGGACCATCCTTGCAAATCCTTAACTATGTTTA